>JBEPXL010000355.1:0-4461 GCA_041641935.1 Desulfobacteraceae bacterium
CAGTTCCACCTTCTTGGGCGAAAGCTGCAGGTTCAGTTCGTTGAGGAACTTGTCCACGACCTTTTCCATGATCTTCTGGTCCAGGGAATTGAAGTTGATGATCGCGTCCAGACGGTTCCGGAATTCGGGGCTGAAGAGCTTCTCGATGGCCTTCTGCCCCTTGCTCTTCACGTCCTTTGCCGGATCACCGAAACCGATGGTCTGGGCACTCATTTCCCGGGCCCCGGCGTTGGATGTCATAATGACGATCACATTGCGGAAATCGGCTTTCTTTCCGTTGTTGTCCGTCAGCGTGGCGTGGTCGAGCACCTGGAGCAGAATGTTGAACAGGTCCGGATGGGCCTTTTCAATTTCGTCCAGGAGCAGCACACTGTGGGGATGCTTCCGGATGCCGTCGGTGAGGAGTCCGCCCTGGTCAAAGCCGATGTAGCCCGGAGGCGCACCGATCAGGCGGGCCACGGCATGTTTTTCCATGTACTCACTCATGTCGAACCGGAGAAACTGAATGCCCAGGTTCGAGGAAATCTGCCGGGCCACTTCTGTCTTTCCGACACCGGTGGGGCCGGTGAAGAGAAAGGAACCGACCGGATTGTCCGGGGTTCCGAGACCGGCACGGGACCGCTTGATGGAGGTGACCAGCGACTGGATGGCGTCATCCTGGCCGAAGACCACCGACTTGAGCCGGTCATCCAGGGTTTCCAGCTTCGATTTGTCCGACGTGGTGACGCTGTGGGTCGGAATCTTGGCCATCTTGGACACGATCTTCTCGATGTCGTTCGGGTGAATCTTGGTCCGGTTGGCCGCACCGGAAAGCCGGATATAGGCGCCGGTTTCATCAATCACATCGATGGCCTTGTCGGGCAGGAACCGGTCATTGATGTACTTGGACGACAGTTCCGCCGCCGTCCGGAGGGCCGGGTCCGTATAGGTGATGTCGTGATGCTCCTCGTAGTAGCTCTTGAGCCCCTTGAGAATCTTGTAGGTTTCCGTCACCGAGGGTTCCGGAACCTCGATCTTTTCAAACCGGCGGGAGAGTGCCCGGTCCTTTTCCAGATGGTTCTGATACTCTTCATATGTGGTGGAACCGATACACCGGATTTCCCCGCTGGCCAGAAACGGTTTCATGATATTGGAGGCATCCATCGAACCGCTGCTGGTAGCCCCGGCCCCCACAATGGTATGGATCTCGTCGATAAAGAGGATGGCGTCCTTCCGCCGCTTGAGGGCCGTGATGACGCCCTTGAGGCGCTTTTCAAAATCGCCCCGGAACTTGGTTCCGGCCAGCAGTGCGCCCAGATCGAGGGCGTAAATCCGTACATCCTTCAGAATTTCCGGAACCTCACCGGCGTTGATCTTGAGGGCAAGCCCTTCGGCCAGTGCCGTCTTTCCGACCCCGGGATCCCCCACAAAGACGGGGTTGTTTTTCCGGCGGCGGCAGAGTACCTGAACGGTCCGCTCCAGTTCCATTTCCCGGCCGATGAGCGGGTCGATCCGCCCTTCGGAAGCCTTCTGCACCAGATCGACGGTGAAGACCTTGAGCGGGTTGACCTTCTTCTTGCCTTTTTCCTGGTCCACCTTCTCCCCCTGTTCCATCTCTTCAAAGGGCTCTTTGGGAACTTCATGGGAAATATAGTTGAGAATATCGAGCCGGGTAATGCCTTCCAGGCTCATGAAATACGCGGCGTGGGAGTCCTTCTCCAGGAAGATGGAGGCAAGAATATCCCCTACATCCACCTCCGGTTTTTCCGCCGAGCGGGCATGATTGACGGCCCGCTGAATCACCCGTTGAAATCCGGTTGTCTGCTGAAAGACATATTCCGTCCCCTCCGGCACGCTTTCCAGCCGTTCATCGAAGAACTGGGTGAGCCGGTTCTTGAGGTTGGGGACATTCCCGCCACAGTTTTCGACGACCTCGACACCGAAATCATCGTGCAGAATCGCATACAGAATATGTTCAATGCAGACATGATCATTGCGTCTCTTTTTGGCCTCTCTGACCGCAAAACCGAGCGTTGCGCTTAATTCCTTACTGATCATGATTATTCTTCCTCCATGGTACATTTCAGTGGAAAACCATTTTCCCGGGCCAGTCTGGAGACGGCATCCACCTTCGTCTCCGCCACCTCATGTGTAAAAAACCCGCAGAGGCCGATTCCCTTGTGGTGAACATTGAGCATAATTTGCGTCGCTTCTTCAACGGATTTGTGAAAAATCTGCATCAGCACCTCGACGACAAATTCCATGGTGGTATAGTCATCATTGTGCAGCAACACTTTGTACATGGACGGCTCACGGATATCTTCACGGGTACTGGATTCAACCTTTTCCTGGGTATCCGGTAAATGAAAACTCATGGTATAACTTCCAATTCGATATAGCTGAATCGTTCAGAATCAGATTTCAGGCTTACTTACCACAACATTTCTTGTATTTTTTACCGCTGCCGCAGGGGCAGGGTTCATTTCTGCCGACTTTCTTCTGGGAGCGCCGGACCGGCTTCTTCTTCACAGAATCGCCGTCTCCGCTGCCGGAGAAGACCAGATCCTGTTCCTGGGGCCGCTGCCGCTCCAGATCTTCCGGATCTGCGATGTGGATCCGGAACAGAAGACTGATGGTTTCTTCTTTCACACGTCCGATCATGCTGTTGAACATGTCGAACCCTTCTTTTTTGTAGACCAGAAGCGGGTTCTGCTGCGCGTATCCCCGGAGGCCGATGCCTTCCTTGAGATGGTCCATGCTGAGGAGGTGATCTTTCCAGAGATTGTCCACCACCTGCAGCATGATGAACCGTTCCGCCTCCCGCAGATTCTCCGCGCCGAGATCATCCTCTTTCCGCTGATAGCCGGCAAGAGCGGCCTCACAGATCCGATCGGCCAGACCTTCAGTATCGACCCCTTCCAGGGTTTTCTCGTCCAGCAGCAGCCGGATATTGAACTGCTGGAAAACGGCATCCTGCAGTCCTTTCAGATCCCACTCTTCGGGCAGAACCTTCTCATCGGCAAAGGTGAGGGCAATCTCTTCGGCCCTTTCCTCGATGATCTCCTCGATGACCGGGCGGAGGTTTTCCCCCCGGAGCGCCTCCCGGCGCTGTTCATAGATGACCTCCCGCTGCTGGTTCATGACATCATCGTATTCGAGGAGCTGCTTCCGTATATCGAAGTTGTGGGCCTCCACCTTGGACTGGGCATTTTCAATGGCCCGGCTGATGAGCCCGCTTTCGATGGGTTCGCCCTCCTGCATGCCGATCTTTTCCATGATGCCGGTAATCCGTTCACCGCCGAAGATCCGCAGCAGGTCATCTTCCAGGGCAAGATAAAACCGGGAGGAACCCGGATCGCCCTGACGGCCCGACCGGCCCCGGAGCTGATTGTCGATCCGGCGGCTCTCGTGGCGTTCCGTGCCGATAATGTGGAGGCCGTCGCGTTCCGTCACCCCTTCGCCCAGAACGATGTCGGTTCCGCGCCCGGCCATGTTGGTGGAGATGGTCACTCCGCCCAGCTGGCCGGCCTGGGAGATGATTTCCGCCTCTTTTTCATGATGCTTGGCATTGAGAACTTCATGGGGAATCCCCCGCCGCTTCAGCTTCCGGCTCAGATCTTCGGACACATCGATGGAAATGGTGCCGACCAGCACCGGCTGCCCTTTTTCATGCAGTTCCCCGATTTCATCCAGCACCGCTTCAAACTTTTCCTTGCGGGTCTTGTAGATGACATCGGGATGATCCACCCGGACCATGGGCTTGTTGGTCGGAACGATCATCACATCGAGATCATAAATCTTCTTGAATTCGGCCGCCTCGGTGTCCGCCGTACCGGTCATCCCGGCCAGCTTGTCGTACATTCTAAAGTAATTCTGAAAGGTAATGGTCGCAAGGGTCTGATTTTCATTTTCAATCTTGACCCCTTCCTTGGCCTCCAGTGCCTGGTGAAGCCCCTCGCTGTACCGGCGTCCGGGCATGAGCCGGCCTGTAAACTCGTCCACGATGATCACCTCGCCATCCTTGACGATATAGTCCACATCCCGCTTGAACAGGGTATATGCCTTGAGGGCCTGGTTGACGTGGTGGAGGAGTTCAATATTGGCGGGATCATGGAGATTTTCCACATCGAGGATTTCCTCCAGCCGGGCCACCCCGTCTTCGGTCAGAACCGCACTCCGGGCTTTTTCATCGATGGTATAGTCGCTCTCCCGCTGGAGCCGGGGAATCACATTGTTGACTTTGTAATAGAGGTCGGTCGATTTCTCGGCAGGACCCGAAATGATCAGCGGCGTCCGGGCCTCATCGATGAGGATGGAGTCCACCTCGTCCACAATGGCATAGTGGAGATCGCGCTGGACCAGGGTCCGGGCGTTGTACTTCATGTTGTCCCGGAGATAGTCGAAGCCGAATTCATTGTTGGTCCCGTAGATGATGTCGGAGGCGTAGGAGGCCTGCCGTTCCTGGTCGCTGAGCCCGTGCAG
>JBEPXL010000356.1:0-4460 GCA_041641935.1 Desulfobacteraceae bacterium
ACCCCCTCTCCGCTCACCTCGGGAAACGCGATTTCAAACCGGAAGGTACTGCCCTTTCCGACGGTGCTTTCCACCGTAATGGTACCGCCCATCAGCATGACCAGGTTCTGGCTGATGGTCAGCCCCAGGCCCGTGCCCTGCCGGCTGGTATCCTGCTCCTGGATCTGATGAAAAGGGTCAAAGATGTCTTTCTGCCGGTCTGCCGGTATGCCGATGCCCGTGTCGGTCACCTGAAAGGCGATCCGTCCGTCTGCGGGGCGGGCGGTGAGGGTCACACTGCCTTCTTCGGTAAACCGGATGCCGTTGGAAAGCAGGTTCAGGAGCACCTGCCGCAGTCGCTTTTCATCGCACTGGACATACCGCGGAACGGCCGGATCAATTTTTTCGATGAGTCCGATCTGTTTCCGGTAGGCCCGGCTGCGCATCATGGCAGCGACACTGGAAATCAGTGCCCGCAAATCCGTGGGACCGTCATCGAGTTCAATTTTTCCGGCTTCGATCCTGGCCATATCCAGAAGATCGTTGATGAGGGTGAGGAGGTGTTCACCGCTGATTTTCATGGCATTGACATTTTCCCGGTGATGTTCGGCAAGTGTCTCGTCCCGGGTCAGTATCTGCCCGTACCCGATAATGGCATTCAGCGGCGTCCGCAGTTCATGGCTCATGCTGGTGATGAATTCACTTTTGACCCGGCTGGCCACTTCGGCGGTTTTTCTGGCATTTTCCAGTTCCGCTCTCACTTTTTTGTGTTCGGTGATGTCCTGGAAAGTTCCGATGAGCTTCACGATTCTGCCGTCCTGTTTTACGGCTTTGCCCATCGTGTGGACCCATTTGTATTTTCCTTTTGCGGTGAACATTTCCAGTTCAAGATCGTAGCTTTTGCCCTGTTCCCTGCTCTCTCTTAATGCCTTCTCCATAAGAATCCGGGAAGACGGGGTATAAAAGGTCAGCGCCTTTTCGACAGTCGGCACAAAAGATCTGTCCACCTCACGGATCCGGTAGAGTTCATCGGACCAGGTGAGTCTGTTCGTTTCGATGTCCAGTTCCCAGCCTGCGATTTTACCGATTCTCTCCACTTCATTGAGGAACCGGTTGGCTTTCTGCAGTTCATCCCCGGCCTGGCTGGTTCTGATAGCTTCAAGTGCGGCCTCCGCCCGGCGGCAGCGACGTTCAAGCTCTTCGTAGGAAGGCTTCTTTTCCTTCATGAAACATTTCTCCTAACGTAATAATACAGGAAAATTGTTAGCAGGTATTATCTGATAAAGCAATCTTAACAGGATGGTGAATACAGATCACACCGGAAGAGTGGTTTTCAGACAAGGTTCTGCAGGAAATACGGAAATTTCCTGCAGTCATGGGGCAAAAGGAAAGCCGGGGAGTTTGAAAACAGCGAAATGGGAAAAAAGCAGAGGCGAAAAGTGAGCGGCAGAAGTGAAAGGCGGAAGAGAATATCCCCCCTTCCGCCTCAGCGGAACACGCTCTCTATAGTCGAAACAAGCTCTTCGGGGGCACGGTCCTTGGTCAGATACGCGGCAGCACCGGCTTCTGTCATGGCGGAGGATACGCCTTCATCGACGTGCATGGACAGGCCGATGATGCTGATATCCGGATGCCGCTGCCGGATGATGCGGGTGGCTTCGATGCCGCTGGTGCGGGGCAGGTTGACATCCATGAGGATGATATCGGGGTGCAGCCGGTCGGCCAGCATGATGGCTTCTTCTCCGTCGCCCGCTTCGCCGACGATATGGATGCCGGTTTCATCGGAAAGTACATCCTTGATCCCCTGGCGCATGATCATGTGGTCGTCCACGATCAGAATTCTGATGCGTCCGCTGGTGTCTTCGGTATCTGCCGGGGGACTGTCGTGAGGATGCCCCGGGGACGGCGCTGCCGTCTCGGTGCCGGTCGGTGTCCCCACCGGCACGGCCAGGGTGACCCGGCATCCTTTGCCCGGTTCGGATTCGATGTTCATGGTTCCGCCCAGGTAGGTCATCCGTTCCCGGATGCTGAAGAGGCCGAAGGTGACATCCTCGGCTGCCCGTTCTTCCAGAGCCGCCGCGTGAAATCCGTGCCCCCGGTCTTCCACCGTAATCCGCACCTGCCCGTCCATGTCCCGTTTCAGGGACACCGACGCTTCATCGGTCCCGGCGTGCTTGATGGCGTTGAAGAGCAGTTCCCGGACGCTTTCAAAGAGGAAAAACCGGATTTCCTCGGGCAAGGGGTCCACCGTCCCTTCATTATGAACCGCCACCCGGAATTCCCGCTGTTCCTTCATGCGCCCGGCCAGCCAGCGGAGTCCGGCGGCCAGTCCGGATTCATTCAGGACCGGCGGACTCAGTTCCACGCTCAGGGAGCGGGAAATATCGATGGATTCCCTGATGAGGTCATACACCCGCTCCATCAATGACCGGGCCTTCTCCAGACTTTTTTCCTGTCTGGCCCGTTCCATGTGCAGACGCGCGGCGGCCAGAATCTGCTGGAGGTGGTCGTGGAGAATGCCCGCGATCCGTTTCCGTTCCCGCTGTTCGACCCGGCTCATCTCCGCCGCAAGACCGCGCAGCCGGTCGGCCATCCGCTGCACCTCGGCGGTGCGTTCGGCCACCCGGGCCTCCAGGGTTTCATTCATCTGTTTCAGGGACTTCCGGCTTTTCTGAAGCTGGGCACTGGCCTGATACTGCACTGTTATATCCCGCAGGGTAACAATGCTCAGCATTGTACGGCCTTCACTGTCCAGAACCGGGGTTCCGCTGTAGGAACCGATGAAGGACCGGCCTGTTTCCCGGCAGTGAACCCGCACCTGGTAATCCCGGATCACTTCCCCGCTCAATACCCGCAGGAAAGGCCACCAGGAGATCGGCAGCGGCTGGCCTTCGAGGTCGAAAACTTCAAAAAGCCGGATCAGTTCCCTGTGGGGACGCAGCAGGGAAGAAGTACTTTCATATCCCCAGAGGTCAAGCGCAGCATTGTTGATTTCCACCAGATTGCCCCGGTCATCAAAAATAAAAAGCCCCTCGGTCATCTGATGGAACAGGGCGTTCATCCGGACCAGATGATGCCGGTTTTCGGCCAGGGCCTGCTGCAGTTCCATTTCGGTCCGCTTTATATCGGTGAGGTCCGTCACCACGGACCGGCACTCGGCACGCCCTTTGGGATGGATGTCATACCTGCTCTCCACATGCACCCGGACCGGCCTGCCGTTACTGCTCTTCAGGGTCAGTTCACAGGCATTGCGGTTTCTGTATTTAAAAATGGATCGGAGGTGCAGATAGAACAGATCCCGGTCCTCCCGGCTCACAAAGGACTACATGGACTGTCCGATCAGCATGGAACGGTGGATTCTCAGCAGGGTTCCCATCATCAGGTTGCAGTTGAGAACCCTGCCGGACTTGTCGAGGGTGAGATGGGATACCTGGGAAAACTCGATAAAATCCTGCAGATATTGCAGTTTTTGAATCCAGAGGGAACCGGATTCTGTCTGATCTTCCTGCCTGTTCAGGAGATCGTCGAAGTCTGATCTGGCGTCAGCACGCATAGCCTTCCCTTTACTGATCGTTCTCGCTGGTGATGTCTTTGAATCCCATAAGAATCATGGGAGGACGCTTTTCGCCCGCATTGATCTTCCGCCCGGTCAGTGCCATTCTGCGGTGACCGATGCGGGGAAACTCATGCTCGATCCTGTAGCCTTTGATCTCATTTTCCTGCGGAATCATCTCCTCCAGGAGCCGCCGCAGTTCGGGAATATCCCACTGGTGATTGCCGAGAGAGAAAATGGAACGGCCCAGTGTTTCTTCGGGGGATGTTTTGAACATCTCGTAAAAGCCGGTATTCGCCCTGGAAACGTTCAGCGACTCGTCCAGCATCAGGACCGGTTCCCACAGGGCGTCAATGGTTTCTTCAAACATGCTCCCCACATCCCGTTTCTGCAGTTCGGCCTCTGCAATATGAGTGATATCATAAAAGGAGAGAACCACCCCTTCAATCACATTCCGCCCGGTGCGATAGGGAGCAATCCGCATCTGATACAATTTGTCGTCACGGGATTTCACAGTGGCTTCCCTGCGCTCCAGGCGGTCCAGTACCTCTTCGGCTTCCTGTTCAAGGCTGTCGTACTGCAGCCTGGAGGAGATATCCGACAGGCTTCGCCCGATATCCACATCCTTGAGGTGGAAGATTCTGGTGGCCGAGGGGGTAAACCGTTTAATGCACAGGTCGTCATCCAGCAGGATAATGGCGTTTTCCACCGCGGAAAAGAGGTTTTTCATGTCATTTTCCGCCTTTTCCAGATCCTGGTTCTTCTGGAAGAGTTCGGAATTGACCGTTTCCAGTTCCTCGTTGGTACTCTGGAGTTCCTCCTTGGAGGATTCAAGCTCTTCGTTGGTACTCTGCAGTTCTTCGTTGTTGGCCTGCAGCTCTTCGTTGTTGGCCTGCAGCTCTTCGTTGGACGTTTCCAGTTCCTCGAT
>JBEPXL010000357.1:0-4459 GCA_041641935.1 Desulfobacteraceae bacterium
TGGAAGTCCATCCGCTGACGCCCAAGGATCAGCGCAACACCCACCAGACCGAGGTGATGCAGACGGCCCGGAAAAAGTTCCGCACACTGACCGGCGGCCAGGTCTATGTGATTGACCTGACATCGGGTTTCGGCGGCGGGGGAACCGCATCCCCGCTCCAGATTGTGCTGCAGCATCAGGATCTCGACCGTCTGGCCCGGCAGCAGGCGCAGGTCATGAACTGGATGCGGGCACAGGACGCCTATGTGGGGGTCCGGTCCAATCTGAAGATGAACAAGCCCCAGGTGGAACTCTCCATCAACCGGGACAAGGCGTCCCAGATGGGGATTTCCGTCACCGAAATCGCCAGTACCATGCGCTATCTGCTGGGGGATGTGGAAATTTCGGAGATTGAACAGCAGAACGAACGGTACGAGGTCATTCCGGAGATCATCGGCGAGGGGCGGATGGTTCCCGATGATCTCCGGCGCCTCTACATCCGGAACGGCGAAGGCGATCTGGTGGCCATGAGCAATCTGGTGAGCATTGAAGAGACCATCGGCCCCAGCGAAATCCACCACTTCAACCGGCTCCGCTCGGCAACCATTTCCGCCTCGACCCCGCCGGACGTGGAACTGGGAACCGCCCTGAATGATCTGAAAACCCTTCTCGATGAAAACCTGCCGTCTGGGTTTGACTATACGATCACCGGGCAGGCCCAGGATTTCCAGGAATCCTTCTATTACCTGAGTATCGCCCTCATCTTTTCGGTGGTCTTCATCTATCTCGTTCTGGCGGCCCAGTTCGAGTCCTTTATCCATCCCTTTACCATCCTGACGGCCCTGCCCCTGGCCGGGATCGGGGCCTTCGGCATGCTGTGGGCCCTGGATATGAGTTTCAACATCTTTTCCTTCATCGGCGTGATCATGCTCACCGGCATGGCGACCAAGAACGCGATCCTGCTGATCGACTACACCAATGCCCTCAAAGAGCAGGAGAGAAATTCTTTTGAAGCGGCTGAGGAAGCGGCACGGGTCCGGTTCCGTCCGGTGGTCATGACGACCCTTTCGACGGTGCTGGGGATGATGCCTATCGCCTTCGGATACGGGGCCGGTGGCGAAGCCCGTGCGCCGCTGGGGGTGGCCGTGGCGGCGGGGCTGCTGGCGACAACGGTGCTGACCCTGGTGGTGGTTCCGGTGATCTATACCCTGATGGACCAGTTCCAGAACTGGCTGCTGGAGAAATTCGGACGAAAGCGGAAACGGGAGGTCCGGGAAAGTGCCGGGTAAGCCGGAGATGGCTTTTTCCGGATGTCCGTTTCCCCTTTCAGCGGATTCATGCTAATATGATCTGAACATTCCCGGTGATTTTTTACTCATGCAAAGGAGCAATCTCATGATCCGTCTTCAACCGGCTGTCACGGCCATCCTTCTCCTGTGCGTCTGCCTGCTGCTGGCCCTGTCTCCCCTCTCCGCCGCGGCGGCGTCCAGACGCCCCGACACCTTTGTCATGGCATCCTACGGAACCCTGCGGACGCTGGACCCGTGCGTGGCCTATGACACGGTGAGTCAGCAGCGGATTCTGAATATGTATGAACCGCTCGTCTTCTTTGACGGATCGGCCACCGATGAATTTGTTCCCCTTCTTGCCACGGAAGTGCCGACCCTGGAAAACGGCGGCATCTCCGAAGACGCCCGGACCTATACCTTTACCATCCGCAAAGGGGTGAAATTCCATGAAGGCGGTGAACTGACGCCTGAAGATGTGGTCTACTCCCTCAAGCGGAACATGATCGCAGACCCGGACGGCGGCCCCATGTGGATGCTGCTGGAAGCCCTGACCGGTGAAGGTTCCACACGGGATGAAAACGGAAAGATCCGGCCCGGTATTTTCAGGAAGATCGACGAAGCCGTCGAAGTCAGCGGTGATCAGGTGATTCTCCACCTGCCCCGGGCCTACCCGCCACTCATGGGAATTCTGGTCTACTCCTCTTCCGTGGTCATGGACCGGGACTGGGCCATCGCAAACGGATGCTGGGACGGCAATATCGAAAATGCCGCGAAATACAACAATCCGGCCCCCGGCCATGAACCCCTGCAGAAGATCACCAACGGAACCGGCGCGTACCGGATGGGTTCCTGGGAACCGTCCCGCCAGTTCGTGTTCGAGCGGTTCGACGACTACTGGGACGGGGCTCCCTACATGAAAACCGCCATTTTCAAATATGTGAAGGAATGGTCCACCCGGAAGCTGATGCTGCAGAACGGGGATGCCGACCGGGTCATCATCGATACCCCCTATGTGCCGGAAGTGCAGGCAATGGAAGGAATCAATACCATTGAAGTGCCCCAGCTGGCGATGTCGTCGGCCTCATTCTGCCAGAAGATCAACCCGACAGGCAATCCCAACATCGGCAGCGGCAAACTGGACGGCAGGGGAATCCCGCCGGATTTTTTTTCGAACATCCACATCCGCAAAGCCTTTCTTCACGCCTTTGACCGGGACACCTACAGGACCGATGTCTTCAACGGTCTGGTGATCATGCCCACCAGTCCCAACATCAAAGGGCTTCCCTATCACGAGGAAGTACCGGTATATGAATTCGACCTGAAAAAAGCCGAAGCGGAGATGAAACAGGCGTGGGACGGTCAGGTGTGGGAAAAAGGCTTTTCCATGGTCATCACCTACAACACCGGCAACGCCATGCGCGAAGCCGCGGCCCACATGCTGGCGGACAATATCATGTCCCTCAACCCGAAATTCCGGATCGAGGTCCGCAACGTGGACTGGAAGGACTATCTGGTCCAGTACCGGAACTTCATGTATCCCGTTTTCATCATCGGCTGGGGCGCAGACTATGCCGATCCCCACAATTTCCTCTACACCTTCATGCATTCACAGGGGGTGTACGGCCGGTACATGGGTTATTCCAATCCCGAGGCGGACCGGCTCTGTGAACTGGGCATCGAAACCATCGATCCGGCGGAACGTCAAAAAATCTATTCCCGGCTCCAGAACATCTGGCATGAAGATGCCGTCGCCATTGCCCTTTACCAGCAGATCGAAGTGCGGGGCTATCAGGAGGGCATCGAGGGATTTGTGCCCAACCCGATGTTCAGCGGAGAATGGGAATACCTGAAACAGCTGTACCGGCCCTGACGGTCTGCGGGAATCTGCGGATTCCCGCACAGGTGACAGACAATGACGGCATTTGTTCTCCGGCGGCTCCTGTTTCTGGTCTTCGTTCTCTTCGGGGTTTCGGTGATCATCTTCGGTATCCTGATGACCTTCAGCCCGGAACGGCGGGCCGCCGCCTTTATCGATACACCCCAGCAGGCCAGGGACATTCCCCGGCTGATCGAGCAGTACGGTCTGGACGACCCGTTCTATGTCCAGTACGTCCGCTGGATCGGTTCCATTGCCGCAGGCAATCTGGGCTGGTCCCTGGTGGCGGCCCGGCCGGTGTGGGATGCGTTCCTGGTCTACTTCCCCATTACACTGGAGCTGAATCTCTTCGCCACCCCCCTGATCATTCTGGTGGGAATCTGGCTCGGAACCCGTGCCGGAATCCACCGCAATACCTGGATCGATCATGTGACACGAGTGCTGGCAATCGTCGGCTGGTCCCTGCCGACCTTTCTCTTTGCCCTGATGCTGCTGATGGTCTTCTACGGCTATTTCCGGCTCTTCCCGCCCGGCATCGTGGGGGATGCGGTCAGTCTGTGGCTGATGCGCCATCCCGATGAATTTGTCCGGTACACCGGAATGCTGACCATCGACGGCATCCTCAACGGGGCATGGCATGTCACCGCAGACGCACTTAAACATCTGGTCCTGCCGGTGCTGACCCAGGTGATCGTGGTGGTGGCGCTTCTGATGCGGGTGATGCGGTCGGGAATGATCGAGGAACTTTCCCGGGACTATGTCATGACCGCGCGGGCCAAAGGGGCGGATGACCGGACGGTTTACCTGCGCCATGCCCGGAAGAACGCCCTCATTCCGGTGGTGACAGTGGCGGGACAGCTTGCCGCCTTTTCCATGGAAGGCAGCATCGCCGTGGAGGTGGTCTTCAACCGGCACGGCATGGGCTGGTGGCTGGCCGAGTCGGCGACCCAGCTGGACATGCCGGTGCTGATGGCGATCTGTCTTTTCATGGGGCTGGTCTTCGTGCTGGTCAACCTGATCATCGATATCCTCTACGCGGCCATCGATCCGCGCATCCGTCTGTCATGAACATTGCCCTGAGAGAACATCCCCGGCTGCGGGAACTGAAATTCACGCTGGTACGGATTTTCCGGAATCCCACAGCCATTCTCGGATTTGTGCTGCTCCTTTTTTTCGGAACCGTCGCCGTCTTCGCACCGGTGATTGCCCCGCCCAAATACCCCGACCGGCCCTATCAGATGCCCCGGCGGGGATATTCCCCGGTTCCCAAACCGCCGGGAGAGCAGCATATTTTCGGAACCACCTCGGGGCAGTA
>JBEPXL010000358.1:0-4454 GCA_041641935.1 Desulfobacteraceae bacterium
GATGGCCTTTACCTTCACAACACTGGTAATGGGCTTCATCGGTCTGGATCTGGTTTTTCTGGCAGGCGCCAAGGCGCTGCTCAAACCGACGGCCCTTATTCTGATTATCTGTGCCCTCAGCGCCTGGTATATGATGGCGCATGTCATTTTCATGGACGTATTCGGACGGGATGTACTTCCGGTCGGAAAACCCTGGCTCAGCAGCAAGCCCAAGGCAGTCAGCGATCTCAAGGGAGCCACCGAGTCCGCCTGATCTGACCCCGCACGTTTTTCTTACCCGATCGATAACAGCCGGTATCCCCCGGATGAAGGATACCGGCTGTTTGCGTATTCTTCCACCCTGCTCCTTCTCCCCCCTCTTTTCCGTGTCAGAACCTTGTTCAAAACCTTGTATTGACAAATCTTTTCCATTTCTCTAATCTCCCGAACCAGACACGGACGTTCCGCGTCCGGCATTGCCGCAATCCAAAAACCACATCATCCATACAACAGGAAAACTGCCATGAAACCGAGACGTTCCATTCTGTCCGTTCCCGGCCATATGGAAAAAATGCACCAGAAAGCCTGTGACAGCCCGGCTGACGTGATTATGCTCGATCTGGAAGACAGTGTTCCGCCGGAGGCAAAGGAAAACGCCCGTGCGCAGGTGATCCGCTCGCTCCGGGAACTGAACTGGGGAGAAAAGACGGTCACCTGCCGGATCAACAGCCTGGACACCCCCTATGCCTACCGTGATCTGCTCGAAATCACCGAAGCAGCCGGCGACCGGCTGGACAGTGTGGTGATTCCGAAAGTGAATCATCCCGGCGATATCCACTTTACGGCACGGATGCTCGACGGCATCGAAATGAACAGAGACTTTGCCCGCCGGATCGGCATCGAAGCCTCCATCGAAACCGCACAGGGTCTGGAACAGGTCAGCGCCATCGCCCAAGCCAGTGACCGGCTCATCACCCTGGTGTTCGGCATTGCCGACTATTCCGCCTCCGTGGGAGCCCGGCTGGTGTCCATCTCGGGACACGGCGAACAGGAAGCGGAACACTATCCCGGTCACCGGTGGCATTTTGCGCTGAGCCGCATGGTCATGGCGGCTAAATCCCGGGGCCTGATGGCCATCGACGCCCCTTACGGAAATTTCAAAGACGCGGAAGGGCTGGCGCGGTCGGCGGTGATGGCCTCCGCCCTCGGATGCGACGGCAAATGGGCGATTCACCCCGGCCAGATCGAAACACTGAACCGGGTCTTTTCCCCGTCACAGGAGGAGATCGACCGGGCGGTCAAGGTGCTGGATGCCTTTGAAAAGGCAGAAATAGCGGGACGGGGCGCAGTCGCCGTCGAAGGCAGAATGGTGGACCAGGCAACGGTCCGCATGGCCCGGCAGCTGTATGAGCAGGCCAGACATTTACAGATGATATAGCGAAGATATGAAGATGGTATGATACAGGCGCTCACGTTTATTCTCAACGACGAAATCTACTACACCGCCGAAATTCCCCAGGAACTGAAGCGGGGCATTGAACAGGAACGGGACAGACGCTGGTTCGAAGTCCGGCAGTTTCCCCGCAGAGCCCACCGGGTGCGGGTGGAATTCAGTACACCGGACGGCGGACGGTTTACCTATTATACCCGTGACCTCAGCCTCGGCGGCGTCTTCATCGAAACCGATCTGCCCCTGAAACTGGGGGATGAACTCCGCCTGACCCTGCCGATGACCACCGGTTCCGGGACCGTGCAGGTGCGGGGAGAGGTGGTCCGGGTGGATGATCATGGCATCGGGATTGCCTTCAAAAGAGGGCGCAGGAAGATGTAGCCTTATGGGTTGATTTCCGTCAGAATTGGTATTATGGTTTTCTCATTCCCGTCGTTCCTTATTTAAGGGCAACAGAATAACCCAAACAGATAAGGAACAGTCTTTCATTCCGTAACAAGGAGGAGCGCGACATGAGAAAATCACTGACACTGGCAATGATCTGCACCCTGATCCTGATGATGCCGGCATTTGCCGGGGCAGCCGAAGAGAAAGACAAGGTGCTGGAGATGTCCACCACCACCAGTACCCAGGCGTCGGGCCTGCTGGATGTGCTGCTTCCGGAATTCAAGAAGAAGACCGGCATTGAAGTGAAAGTGATCGCCAAAGGAACCGGGGCGGCGATCCGGGACGGTATGGACGGCAATGTGGATGTTATTTTTGTCCATGCCAAAGAACGGGAAGAGAATTTCGTTGAAGAGGATTACGGAACCAGACGATATCCGGTCATGCACAACGACTTCATCATTGTCGGACCGGAAAGTGATCCGGCCGGTATCAAGGGCATGGAGGATGCCGCCAAGGCACTGGAAAAAATCGCCAGATCCGAAGCAACATTTGTTTCCCGGGGAGATGACTCCGGAACCCACACCAAAGAACAGAACCTCTGGAAGGCCACCGATCTGTCGCTGAAAGAAGAGAGCAAAACCATCACCAAAAAAGGAAAACCGATGGAACTCGCCTTTGTCCATCCCGAAGGGCTGGGCGGGTGGTATCAGTCCATCGGACAGGGCATGGGAAAAACCCTCACCTATGCCGATGAAAAGCAGGCCTATACCCTGGCCGACCGCGGAACCTACCTCAACTACAAATATGGACGGGATATCCCCGTGGATCTGCAGATTCTTGTAGAGGGGGATCAGAAACTCCACAATCCCTACGGCATCATTCCGGTCAACCCGGAAAAATTTCCGCATGTCAATCATGATCTGGCGCTGGCGTTTGTCAACTGGATCACCTCAGAGGAAGGGCAGTCCATGATTGCCGACTACAAAATGCACGGCAATCAGCTCTTCCATCCCGATGCCATTCCGGATGCAGGCAAAGAGTGATCCGCCTGCCGCAGTGAATGTGTCTGCCGTGCCCGTCGATGGTCCGCCGGGCACGGCGTTGCTGTCTTCAAACCGGGGTGCTGCCGTGTGCCCCGGTTTTCGCATGTCTGAACGGATAAGAACCAATGGATTTTTTCAGAGACAGTTTTCTCTCCGCGCTGATGCTGATTACCTCTCTCGATCCGGAACTGCTCAATGTCGTCAGCGTCTCTCTCCGGGTCAGCCTCTCTTCCACCCTCATCGCCTCTGCTGCCGGTATTCCCCTGGGGTTTCTGATTGCCACCAGCCGGTTCCGGGGAAAACGGGTAATCATTACCATTCTCAACACCCTGCTGGCCCTGCCGACAGTCGTGATCGGGCTTCTGGTCTACACCCTTATTTCCAGACGGGGCATGCTGGGCGAACTGGATCTGCTCTATACCCCGGAAGCCATCGTCGTCGGGCAGGTGGTGCTGATAACACCGATTGTCACCACCTTTACCATTTCGGCCATCAGCCGCATCGACACCCGGTACCGGCAGACCGCCATGACGCTGGGGGCCGGACGGTTTGCGGTGGCAATGGTCCTGCTGCGGGAGGCCCGGTTTGCCATTGTCTCGGCGGTGGTGGCGGCCTTTGGCCGGGTCATTTCCGAGATCGGCATCAGCATGATGCTCGGCGGCAATGCCCGGGGCTTTACCCGGACCATGACCACCGCCATGGCGCTGGAGTATGACAAGGGGGAATTCATTCTGGCGGTGGCCCTGGGCATCATCCTGATGAGCATCAGCCTCACCATGAATGTGCTGCTCAACTACTTTCAGGGAAGGATCTCCGACTGATGCTCTACTCCATCCGGAACCTCAAAATGATCTACGACGGCCGCACCGTGCTGGACCTTCCCGAACTCTATTTTGAACAGGGAAAAATCTACGCCCTGCTCGGCCCCAACGGTTCCGGCAAGACGACCCTGCTGTCGGTCCTCAGCTTTCTGAACAGACCGACGACCGGTACCGTCTTTTACCGGGACAGGCCCGTCATTTTTGCGGAGAAGGCCCTCCGTCCCCTGCGGCGGGAGGTGATCCTGGTGAACCAGCACCCGATCCTGTTCAGCACCTCTGTCTATAAAAATGTCGAGTTCGGCCTCCGGGTCCGTAATGTTCCCGGAGGAGAACGACCCCGGCTTGTGGAGGAAGCCCTGGACCGGGTCGGTATGCGGGCGTTCCTGCGGGCCCGTGGGGAAAACCTCTCGGGCGGGGAAACCCAGCGGGTCGCCATCGCACGGGCACTGGCCTGCTCCCCGGCGGTGATGCTCTTTGATGAACCGACCGCCAGTGTGGATGTCTCCAGCCAGATCACCATCGAAAACATCATCCGTGAGCTGCACGCCGATGCGGGCATGACCATTCTGCTCTCCACCCACAACCTGTTTCAGGCTTCCCGGCTGGCCCAGGAGAAGGTCTTCCTGTTTCAGGGACGGGCAAGCGGATCGACCTATGAAAACATCTTCGGCGGACGGGCTGCTGTGCAGGACGGGGAACCGGTCTGCCTGATCGATGACACCTTCCCGATACCCCTTCCGGAACCCGCCGAGGGGCTGGTTCAGATCGCCATCA
>JBEPXL010000359.1:0-4454 GCA_041641935.1 Desulfobacteraceae bacterium
TTTTTCCTGCGCCGGACGGCCCGGTCAGGCCAACGCATTCGGCCCGGTCCACTGCAATGGTGACCGGGCCGATATCATGAAAGGTAAAATTTTCAAGAAGCAGGCCGTTCACAGGTAAACGCCTGCACCTACTGGCGGATCATGGTTTCACCCTCGACACCGGCGTCCAGAATCACCACTTCCACCCGCCGGTTCTGCTGGCGTCCGGCCCCTGTGCTGTTGCTGGCAACGGGATAGCTTTCGCCATACCCCCGGATGGTGATCCGGTCATAGCCGATTCCGCGGGCCAGCAGTGCCGCCCGCACGGCATCGGCCCGCCGCCGGGAGAGATCCAGATTATAGGCTTCACCACCGGTACTGTCGGTATGCCCTTCCACCAGCACTTCCCGATCCGGATTTTCCCTCAGAAAGACGGCCAGTTTGTCGATGCTCCGCATGGCACCTGCCAGCAGATCGGCTTTGCCGGTTTCAAAAAGAACATCCCCGAGGGTCAGCACCAGTCCCCGGTCCGTCTGTTTGGCCTGCAGTTCGGTGAGCTGGCGCTTCAGATCTTCGGCCTGGCGGCGGGCCTGTTCCGCCTCCCGTGCCCTGGCTTCGGCCTGAAGACGTGCCTGCTGTGCCTCCCGTGTTCTGGATTCTGCCTGCTGACGGGCCTGCTCTGCTTCCTGTTTCATGGTCATCGCCGTCTGCTGAGCCTCTTCGGCCTGGCGGCGGGCCTGTTCGGCTTCCAGCCGCTTCCGTTCCAGTTCCAGCGTCTTCTGCTCCGCATCCTGGCGGGCCTGTTCAATCTGGCGCTGACGGGTATCCAGGAGTACTTTCTTTTCTTCCTTCTCCAGCCCTTCGATCTTTTTTTCAGCCATTTTCTGTTCGGCCACGGCCACTGCGTACTGGATCTGTTTTTCCGCCAGATTGGCCAGCCGGGTCATTTTTTTCTGACTGTCCGCGCTTTCGGCCCGTTCCAGTGCTTTGGCCGCCTCATACATCTCCACCTCGGCGTTTTCCATCACACCGGCTGTGGCGCGGGCCTGTTCATATTCCATGCGCGCACGTTCCAGGGCCGGATTGGTCTCCGGTCCGGACGCACAGGCATTCAGCAGCAGCAGAATACCACCGAGAACGATCAGCCATTTATGCAAGGGATTCATCTTCATAATGTTTTTTCTCCTCCTGAGATCCTTATTCAACCGTTCGGTCCATTTCCTCACGCAGTGTGTCGATATACTCTTCCTTGTCCTGGGCCCGTTCCTTCGCCTTTGCTGTCTGTGCCTTCTGCTCGGCCAGCCGGACCCGCATCATCGCTTCCTCCAGAATCACGGTCGCCTCCTCGACTTCCTCTTCCTCCAGAGCGGCTCTGGCCTCTTCCAGCTGCTCTTCGGCCAGTTTCAGTTCAAGGGGCGCATACTTTTCCGCCTCATTCTGTTTGGCCCGCTGGAGCATCAGCTCGGTATTGGATATCCGGGTCCGGACCTGCTCCATGCCCGGGGTTCCGCATCCGGTCACGAAAAACACGGCAGCAGAGATCACCGCCAGCCACCACAGAACAGCTTTTTTTTCTTTCCGCATCATGTCATTCCGGTTTTATCAAATCCGGCACGACTGCCTGATTTGAAGGGACGCCTTTCTTCGTCCGCTCTGATAAAGATATACTTTCCGTCAATTCCCGCAAACTTCTGTTTCCCATCCGGCCACGCTTCGGCTGGCCGGACTGAAATCGATTCCCATCAGAATCCGTTTCTTCCCTTTCTGTGCAAACATGTCTGCGTATCCCTTTTCATGAATCTGCTCCAGAGCGGCCCGGACATTCCGTACGCATTTGAATTCCATGATGAAAACCCGGTCCGGAAATTCCACCACCATGTCCAGCCGTCCGCGCAAGGTTCAACCATTTCCCAGGCTGTCGAGATACTCCGTCCACTCCATCGGCAGCAGCTGTTTTTTTTTGTTGTTGCAGTCCTTGCAGCAGGGAACCACATTGCCCTTTGTCGTCTTTCCCCCCCGGGAGACGGGAACGATGTGGTCCATGGTCAGCGCGCCGGGAGAGACGTCACTGCCGCAGTAATGGCACTTCCCCCTGGCGCACTGGCGTTTCCACCACTGGGAATTCCGGAGATCCCGGGCCTTGTTGCGTTCCCGCCGGAGATCTGCGTCGTCCAGATAAAAATCAAAAGGATCATTCATAACATTTTGCCATCATGTTCTGTCATGAGGAAGGATGACCGGCATCCGTATCTTCGAGGGCATCCTCCGGCATCCG
This sequence comes from Desulfobacteraceae bacterium, assembly GCA_041641935.1. Lineage (GTDB taxonomy): Bacteria > Desulfobacterota > Desulfobacteria > Desulfobacterales > Desulfococcaceae > JBEPXL01. The sequence continues at coordinate 2,255 of JBEPXL010000359.1, forward strand.
GTCCGCCGGTGGAACCCGCAGACCGATATCGCTGATCCACTGGTGGATTTCCTGCAGCAGCAGATCGTAAAAGGCTTCGGAGCCGCCCAGTCCCCGCCGGCCGAAATAGTAGTTGATTTCCAGAAACAGGGGCGTTTCCGCCGGATCATCACGGGAGAAAATCAGGTCAAAGCCCGCCAGATTGATGCCGGTGTTCCGGCAGAAGTCCCGGACCGCCGTAATCGCCCTGTCCTTCCGCAACGGGTCTGCGTCCTGATCAATCCGTCCCCCCCGGGAGACGGTGGCATAGAATCCCCCGGTCTCTTCCGGCTGCCGCCAGTAGGCACGGTATGTGTTTCCGATGACCGTCACCCGGAGCGTCCGCTCACCGCCGGGCACATACCGCTGGAGAAGAAATCCTTTCTGCCCCGTCTGCTCATACCGCACGGCCCGTTCCAGGGCCGCCCGGAGATCATTGTGTGAGCCGATACAGAAAACATTATCCCCTTCACCGCCCCAGTCAAATTTAAACACAGCCGGAAAGCCAGTATCCGGTGGCCTGTCTCCTGCGCCATACCGGTCCCGGTACTCTCCGATGGTCCTGAAACTTTCTGTCTTCGGGTGGGGAACCTTCATCTCCCGGAAAAGCCGGATCTGCCCCAGCTTTCCGGGCCAGGCGAACCGGGCCGCATAATCCGGGAACACATGGTCACAGTGCTGCCGGGCCATGGTGCAGAGAGATTCCCTGCACCCCTGGGGCAGTACCACGGCATCTGCCGCCCGGATCGCGGCCAGATCCGCCGCATCCGGCTCCCGGCCTGCGCAGAGACGGAAATGATCTCCGGAGAAGCAGGGATGAAACGAAAGGATCATCTTGCCGGACTTCAGTAACCGAACTTCCGGAGCGCCCGCGTATCCCGGCTCCAGTTTTTCTGGATCCGGACAAAGAGTTTCAGGAAGACCCTTGTCTCCAGCATCTGCTCGATATCCATCCGGGCCACTTCACCGATCTGGCGCAGTTTTTCCCCGCCTTTCCCGATGATGATTCCTTTCTGGGAATCCCGTTCCACATGGATGGTGGCGTGAATCCGGATCATGGATGGATCACTTTCATCAAAGGATTCGATGGTGACGGCGGTGGAATAGGGGATTTCCTGCCCGGTAAGGCGGAAGACCTTCTCCCGGACCATTTCCGCCACGATAAACCGCATCGGCATATCCGTGAGGGTGTCTTCCGGAAAAAAGGGCGGTCCTCCGGGAAGCGATTTTTCCATCTCTGTGAGCAGGACATCCACCTGATCACCATTGGCAGCGGAGATGGGAATGATCGCCTGAAACGGATGGATATCCTTCCACCGGTCAATGGCTGTCAGCACCGTTTCCGGTTCCACCAGATCGGTCTTGTTCAGGGCAAGGATCACCGGTTTTTCCACCTTCCGGAGCTTTTTCGTGAGGATGGTTTCGGATTCGGTATCCGGATGTTTCAGGTCGACCACAAAAAGGATCAGGTCGGCATCGTCCATCGATGCGATGGCCGCGTCCACCATCCGGACATTGAGGGCCTTTTCGGCCCGGTGAATGCCGGGCGTGTCCAGAAAGACCAGCTGTGCCCCGGGCCGGTGCACCACCCCCAGAATCCGGTTCCGGGTGGTCTGCGCCTTGCGGGAGGTGATGGAGATCTTTTCTCCCAGCATCCGGTTGAGCAGGGTCGATTTGCCCACATTGGGGGCGCCGGCGATCATGACAAAACCGGACCGGAAGTCTTCACTCATGGGATTCATCTTCATTCTCCTCCTGCTGAACCAGTGATGAAAGCGTTGCCCACAGCTCATCGCGGCCCTGCCGGGTTTTGGCCGAAAAAAGAATCAGATCCGCAGCGCTGACAGAAAGCATTTTTGCCGTCGCGGCCCGCTGTTGCATCTGCTGATTCTTTGACAGCTTGTCCGTCTTGGTCAGCACCGGCACATAGGGCAGCCGGTACTGATCCATCCAGGTCATAAGGTTCCGTTCTTCATGGCGCGGCGTCCGCCGGATATCCAGCAGCACCACCACCCCCCGCAGGCTTTCCCGGCGGGCGAGATAGGTTTCGATCATCGGGCCCCACTGCTTTTTGACCGCGTCGGGAACTTTTGCATACCCGTAGCCGGGGAGGTCCACGAAAGAAACCCGGTTGTTGACCCGGAAAAAATTGATCAGCTGGGTCCGGCCCGGGGTCCGGCTG
>JBEPXL010000360.1:0-4450 GCA_041641935.1 Desulfobacteraceae bacterium
TTTCCTGCTTACTGAATCGCAAATGCTGGTGAAGGATGTCTTTTTCCCGCTTTTCCATGTCCCGGAGATTTTCGTATCTCCTTTGTGACACTCTTTGCCTCGTGCCGGGCTGCATGAAACACACCTGACAGCCGCGGCGACAACCCCATGAACCAGAGGCCCTTCCGGTCCGGATGCGTTAAACCGCCGTTGAGGGACAGTCTGCCATCCTGGTTCAGAATCCCCAGATGCCCGACCAGTCCTTCCAGTCCGGGGCGATAACCGGTGGCGCAGATGACATCATCGGGTTGCACTGTACTGCCGTCTCTCAGATAGACGGTATCCCCTTTGAACCGTTCGATCTCCGGCAGGACCGTAACCCGTCCGTCCTTGAGGGCCGCAACGAAGCCGTTGTCAAAGGCCGGGGCGACGCCTTCCCGTATCAGGCGTGTGGCCACCCCATCGGGATGACGGGGCATGCCGTATTGTTTCAGGTTCCCCAGGAAAATCCGCTCCGTTGCCGTCATCATGGCATCCACCGCCCATGCCGGCAGTGGCCCCATGAGAGGGGACAGCAGTTGAAGGGGAAAACCGAAGACCCGGGTCGGCAGGATCGTCGGTCCGTTCCGGACGGAAACCCAGAGCGCTTTTGTCTCTGTCCGGACGAGGTGATTGAGTACATCGGTTCCCGAGTTGCCTGCGCCTACTACAAGAACACGTCGGTTCCGGAAACGGTCTGCGCGCCCAAAGTCCGCGGCATGGATCAGCCTGCCGGTAAATTCCTCCCGGCCGGGCCAGGCGGGCAGAAACGGCACACGTTCATTGCCAGTAGCGACGATGACATGCTGTCCGTACCATGATCCGGAAGATGTGACCAGCTGCCAGCCGTCCTGCGCCGGTTCAATTCGTTCAATCCAGACGTTCCGGTAAACGGGAACATCAACGAATCGTTCATAGGCTTCCAGATAGGCGACAATGTCGTCACGACCCGAAAATGCGCCGCAGTGCCGGGGGATCGGCATTCCCGGAAGATGGGATAGCCAGCGATGGGTGTTGAGACGGAGCTGAACGTGGCGCTGTCGCCAGGGGGTTGCGGATTGCGGAGAACCGTCCAGGATGACCGGCGGGATGCCCTGCCGCTTCAGTTCATATGCCGCCGCAAGGCCGTTCAGTCCGGCGCCGATAATCAGGACGGGATGTTTTGTATGGGAGATACTGTCTGATGCTGGATGAATTCTGTTCATGATGACCTCCTTATGGTGCGGGCCGGGGCGGGATGCGCTCCCGGCCGTCTGTTCCGTTTAAATCTGCAGAGACTTTAAATCGTCAGGCGATAAAACCGGAAGAAGAAGTTATCGATGGGCAGGATGTCCACATCGCGGAAGCCTGCTTCCCCTGCGTACCGGCGCAGGGTGTCGGGCCGCATGACGGTTCCCGTACCCGCCGAAGGAGATTCCGCCAGGGCTGCGGGAAGACAGGTGAAAAGGCTGAAGCCGTACAGCAGTTGTTCGATCTCGTTTCCTTCGGGCGTAAACCGCTCTGCCGTTCGTTCATCCATGACGATCACATGCCCGTCAGAACCGGCCAGCCGTTTCATGTTCCGCAGCACCTTCACCGGGTCGGATACATCATGGATACATTCGAAAGCGGTCACCAGATCGTAGGGCCCCTTCAGGGAGGAATCCCCGCCGTCCCGGACTTCGAAACGAACACGATCCTCTACACCGGCCTGACGGGCATACTCACGGGCTTCTTCGATGGAGGCCCCATCGGGATCGAATCCGTCCACCCGAATCTTGGAATAGGAACGGGCCATTCCGATGGACGACCATCCGGTGCCGCAGCCAATATCCGCCACCCGGGCGGGCGGATCTGCCGACAGTCGCCGATGGATGTCGGGAATGGACGGAATATATTCTTCCCCGAGCTGTTTCATGAAAAGAGGACGGTTCAGTTCGGCCACGCCCTGCCGCAGATCGGCCCCGAAGTCGGCAAAGGGAATACCGCCTCCATTGCGGAACGCGGCAATGAGCGCCTCCAGAGGACGGACCGCTCCCACTGCAAGCTGTGCAAACGGCGCAATATAGTTGACGCTTTCCCGGTCCGTGAGTACCTCTTCATGACCCGCAGGCAGGCGAAAGCGCCGTTCCCGGGCCGGTGCGTCCGGATTCACCACTTCCAGAACCCCTGCCACCGTCTGTCCTTCCAGCCATTCCCGGATGTACCGTTCCCGGGTTCCGGTGCGGGCCGCGAGTTCCTCGGAGGTCAGGGCCTGGGGAGCGCGCAGGGGGGCGTAGAGTCCCAGACGGTTTCCCAGGTAAATACCGTAAACGGTAAAGAAGCCACTGGCCGATTCCAGAATGCGTTCCATGAAGGCATCCCGCTGCCGTTCTCTGATTTCTTCGCTGATCTGAATTGCTGTATTCATGTCCTGCTCCTTTCTCAGGGGTGAGGTGTTGGACGGACGGTTCATGAAAAGTCGTTTCAGATGAACCCTGTCCGTTGTGCGACTGTATAGAGCAGAAAATATGCCAGGAAGGTTTGTGCGAGATTTTTTAAGCTATTTCAGAAAGTTATGATGGATTTCCGGAAAGAGGCCGGAGAGGCTGTTTTTTCGAGATCCCGCGAATGGGGTTGCGAAATTCCGCGAATTTTCGAAAAGTCGCAGATCGCCGTCTCTGAAAATGAATCTGTTCCGGTCTGTGGGAGGATCAGGAAAGGGAACGTTTGAGTCCCAGTGCTTTCATGCGGGAGTTGAGGGTGGAAGGCGGAAGGCCCAGAAGTTTTGCAGCCCCTTTCTTCCCGGAAACCCGCCACCCGGTGACGTTCAGCGCCCGGAGAAGGTTTTCCCGCTCCATCTCCTGCATCTGGGCAGCGGTGCGGATGACGGGTTCCGTTGAATCCGTCGCGGTATCCTTTGTGACGTTCTTTTCTTCTGCTGTTTCCGGGAGGGCAAGATCAAAGTTGAGCCGTCCCTCTTCAGCGGTGATGACGGCTCTTTCGATCACGTTCTGCAGTTCACGGATATTGCCCGGCCACGGGTAGCGCTTCAGGCGGGCGGTATCCGCCGGTGACAGCGGCAACGGATCGCGGCCAAGCCGCCGGGCCGCCTTTTCGGCAAATGTACGGGCAAGGAGAACCACATCGTCCTCTCTTTCCCGCAGCGGAGGAAGTTCCAGGGGAAACACGCTGAGACGGAAATAGAGATCTTCCCGGAACTGCCCTTCTGCCACCGCCGCCCGAAGATTCCGGTTGGTGGCGGCCATCACCCGCACATTCACCTGCCGGGTCCGGACGCTGCCAACGGGCTCAAACTCCCCTTCCTGCAGAACCCGGAGGAGTTTTGCCTGAAGGTCCAGCGGCAGTTCCGCAACCTCATCCAGGAAAATGGTGCCGCCGTCGGCCAGTGCGAAGCGGCCTTCGCGTATTCTGGGTGGCGCCGGTAAATGCGCCTTTTTCATGGCCGAAAAATTCGCTTTCCATGAGACCGGCGGGAATCGCCGCACAGTTGACCCGGATCAGGGAATGGGCCTTGCGGGGACTGTTTTCGTGAATGGCCCGGGCGATCAGTTCCTTGCCGGTTCCGGTTTCACCGCTGATGAGCACGGTTGCATCGGTGCCGGCGACCTGGTCCACTGCCTTGAGCACACGCATCAGGGGCAGGCTGGTTCCGATGATGCTGTCAAAACCGGACAGGGAACGAATCTCCTCCCGGAGTCGCTCGGTCTCCCGGCTCAGGGAACGGATCTTCTCCTCCGCCGCCAGGCGGTCATTGATATTGCGCAGAATCAGGATAAAAGAAGACTCATCCGCGCCGTCGGTCCTGGAGAGGGTCACTTCCACCGGAAATGATACACCATCGGCGGAAATGCCGGTGAGGATCTCCGGAACCCAGATCGGGGTTACAGGTTTCCGGTCCTGCCGGAGCTGATGGATCAACTGACGGAGATGGACATCACTTTCTTCTGCAAGGCAGTCGGAGAAGGATCGTTCGCCCGGCGTGTCCGGCCCGAAGCCGAAGGCCTTGCGGGCGGCCTGGTTCATCAGTCTGATGTGCAGGGATGCATCCAGTTCCACGATGGCGTCCGGTGCGGCAGCCAGAAGCCGGGAGAGCTTTTCTTCCCGCTCCCGGAGTCGGGCTTCGGCACGGATGCGCCGGAGTTCGGCGGCAGCCCGGGCTGCAAAGATGCGCATCAGGGAAAGAGCGTTCTCCTCCTCCTGCAGCGGGTTCCGGTCCAGCACAGCCAGGTGACCGAGGACGTTTCCCTCCTCATCCTTGAAGGGAATGCCGATGTAGCTGGTCATGCCGAGGGCGCTCAGGTCGGGATCATCGGGAAACTCTTCAGCGACCTCATCCGCTACATGAAGAATACGCCCCTGTTTCAGGACCACTTCACACGGCGTTCCTGCCACCGGTGTATCCATGTCCGCCAGCCACTGCCCGTCCAGCCAGAAGGCCAGTGTTCTCAGT
>JBEPXL010000361.1:0-4445 GCA_041641935.1 Desulfobacteraceae bacterium
GTCCCGCCCCCAGCCCGGCCGCCAGGACCAGGCCGAAATCGAGGAAAAACTGCCGCCGGGGCTGAAAGGCAATAAACGCCGCGTCCACCAGAACCCGCTCCAGGGGCCGGTGGAGGATCAGTGCAACAAAAAAGGAAATAAAGGTAATTGCCCCCAGCAGCACGGGGGGCATCGCATCCAGAAACGGTCAGACCTGTCCGCCGTAAAAATTGAGTACCAGGGCGGCAAAGAGATAATGGATTGCAATCCGCATGGAAAATGCTCCTCGGGACGTCAGGGGGTCATCATTCATCATAGGTCACTCTCCGGATGAACCTGCAGCCCTCCGGAACCAGACTGGTTCCGGTGTTTTAAATCGCCGGATACTGCGCCGGATGCGCCTTCCGTTCCACGATTTTGTGACAACCGTTTCCGCACGTCTGCAGATACATCAGAATTCATTATTGACCGTTGTAACGGGCCTTGTCAATCAAAGAGCGACCTCGCCGGACTGCGGATTTTAATTTTGACAAAATCCGTCCGGAGCGCGTATAATACTCATTTTTCAAATTTTGACGAGGTGAAAAGGGATTTATGGAATACTTCCTCAGTGTCGTCGGAATGGTCCTCTTTATCGAAGGCTTTCCCTATGCGGCGTTTCCCGGGGCAATGAAATCCTGGATTCTCAAGGTACTGGAAATGTCGCCCGCCGCGCTGCGCGGGTTCGGTCTGATGATGATGCTGGCCGGCCTGCTGCTGGTCTATGCAGGCAGGGGATAAGCATGTATTCTCTCAAGGACTATGACTATACACTTCCCGAAGACCGGATCGCACAGCAGCCATCGGACCGGCGGGACCGGTCCCGGCTTCTGGAGATGAACCGGCAGACCGGCGCCCTTTCCCATCATGTCTTCTCCGACCTTCCGGATCTGCTGCATCCCTCGGACCTGCTGGTGATCAACAATACCGAGGTGATTCCGGCCCGGCTGACGGGTCAGAAAGCGACCGGCGGAAAGGTGGAGATGCTGCTTCTCAACTACGGAGAAGTCTGTACCGACACCGCTGACGGAGTGGTCTGTGACTGTCTGATCAAAGCATCGAAAAGCCCCCGCCCCGGAACGAAGATTCATCTGGACGAAGCGCTGGCGGCGGAAGTACTCGACACCCGGAACGGCCTTCATACAGTCCGGTTCACCTGTCCGGGAGATTTTGAAGAACATCTCTACCGGATCGGCAAAATGCCCCTGCCTCCCTATATCCTCCGGAACCGGCAGGAAGAGGCGCCTCCTGTGGATGACCGGAAGACCTACCAGACGGTGTACGCGGCCCGCAAAGGCGCGGTGGCCGCCCCCACGGCAGGGCTTCATTTTACAGAACCGCTCCTGGACCGGCTCCGGGAAAAGGGTGTTACCATCGTCCATGTCACCCTCCATGTCGGGTACGGAACCTTTGTACCGGTGCGGGTAACGGATATCCGGGAACATGCCATGCACGCGGAATGGTACGCGATTCCGCCGGAGACGGCCGAGGCCGTCAACCGGGCAAAGGAGGAAGGACGGCGGGTGGTGGCGGTGGGAACCACATCGGTCCGGACCCTGGAATACGCATCCGACAACCGGGGACGGCTTGCGCCGGAAAGCGGACAGTGTAACCTGTTTATCTACCCCGGCTACCGGTTCCGGGCGGTGGACGCCATGATTACCAACTTTCACCTGCCGGAATCGACCCTGCTGATGCTGGTATCGGCCTTTGCGGACCGGGAGCGGATTCTTAATGCCTACCGGGTCGCCATCACGGAAAACTACCGGTTTTACAGCTACGGCGATGCCATGTTCATTCACTGACACCGGCCGATCAGGAGAAAAAAAGTGCCCCATCCCTTCAAAATAACTGCCCGCTCCGAAACCCACCGTGCCCGTGCCGGAGAGCTTTCCCTGGTTCACGGAACCGTGCCCACGCCGATCTTTATGCCCGTGGGAACCCTGGGAACAGTCAAATCCCTGTCGCCGGAGGAACTGGTCGGGGCCGAAGCGCGGATCATCCTCGGCAACACCTACCATCTCTATCTCCGGCCGGGATGCGATGTCATCGAACCGTTCGGGGGGCTTCACCGGTTCATGAACTGGGACCGGCCCATCCTGACCGACTCGGGCGGTTTTCAGATCTTTTCCCTGGCGAAGCTGACCCGGATCAGCGAAGAGGGGGCCGCATTCCAGTCCCACATTGACGGGTCAAAACATCTCCTGACGCCGGAAAAATCGATCGAAATCCAGATCTGCCTCGACTCGGATATTATCATGTGCCTGGACCAGTGTATTGAATATCCGGCGGACCGGGAGGCAGCCGCAAAGGCCCTGGAACTGACGACCCGGTGGGCCGGAAGATGCAAAACGACATGGCAGGAAAAAACCGGCGGCAAGAACGCTCTGTTCGGCATTGTCCAGGGCGGCATGTATGAAGATCTCCGCCGCCGGTCTGCCGATGAACTGGCCGAAATCGGCTTCAGCGGGTATGCCGTGGGGGGGCTGAGTGTGGGCGAGCCAAAGGAACTCATGTACGAGGTCGCCGAATATACCCTGCCGATGCTGCCCGAAGACCGCCCCCGCTACGTGATGGGCGTGGGAACGCCGGAAGACCTGGTGGAACTGACGGCCCGGGGCGCGGATATGTTCGACTGTGTCATGCCGACCCGGAACGCCCGCAACGGTCAGCTTTTCACCCGGCAGGGAACGCTCAATATCGCCAATGCCCGGTTCCGGACCGATACCGGCCCCGCCGATCCGACCTGCGACTGCTACACCTGCCGTAACTACTCCCGCGCCTACCTGCGGCATCTCTACATGTCGCGGGAAATTCTCTCCTACCGGCTCAACACCCTCCATAACATCCATTACTATCTCAAACTGATGTCAGAAATGCGGGCGGCCATCATCGCAGGACGGTTCGATGATTTTTACCGGTCGTTTTATGCAGAAAGATCAATAGTGTAAAGTTGAGCCCCTCCCCTGCAAAAATGAAAAATTGCGACGTGTGCATTTCTGTCAGCCGCCCGGCTTCGTCGTAGACGTATTTCACCGGGTAGGCGGTATCGCCCCAGGTATGGGTCACCTGCCCCCGGTCATCGTAGGCATAGCGGGTGTACTGGTTCAGTGCGTTCTTTTCGGCAATTTTGCGGCCGGTTGTCGGATCGTAGATAAACTCGGTGGTGTTCTGAGCGGCGTCGGTGACGCTTTCCACCTGCCCCTTGGTGTTATAGGCGGTCACCGCGGCGCCGGTGCGCGGGTCGATGACATGCGTCCGCCGGGCCAGTGTGTCATAATCATGAGTGACGGTGATGCCGCTTTTTCCTGTGGATGAGACGGGCAGACCCTTCTCGGAGATCGAAACCGCATCGAATTCAGCATCCGGATAGTCCACCACCTGCGTCTCAGTGGCTTCCGCCCGATCGAGGAAGGATTTCTGAACGGTCCGGTTTCCGTGGATATCGACCGAAACGCTCTCGCCGGTCAGAATGCCGAATTCTCCGGAGACGCCCAGCCCGGTGATCCGGGTGCGCTGCGTGCCTGCAGGGGTGGCGGTGTCATCCCCGGTTTCGGTGTACACCGTCTGTATGCTCTGCTGCCACCAGGCGGCGCCGATGCGGGTATACATGGTGTCGGATTCGGTGATCCGGTCGGCGGAGGCGGACTCCAGAACACCGGAGCCGTCCACATCCAGGCCGGTGCGGATCAGATTGCCGAGTTCGTCGTATTCGTTTACCGTGATCTCCGTTCCGCCGCCGAAGGCCGGCGTTTCGGTGCGGACGGTGCTGTTGGCGGTTCAGGAGAAAGTGGCTGCTGCGGAGCTTGCAGATGACGGGGGATAGCGGGAGGAATGAAGCAGGTACGGAGGGACCGGGCGTCAGGTAAATACCAAAAATCCCGATCTTCGGCGGGCAAAAGCGGGAACGTTTGTGCCTGATATGCTGCTCCGGCTGCGCTTTTGCTCGCCCTACCTGGCTATCGGTGCTATGGGAATTAAACAGAAGGCCCCCATTAACCATAAAGCCACAGCCATCCTAATACAAAAAAGTTTATGCCAGCTAACAAGCCTATAAAAGAAGCTATCTTGCTTTGAATGACCAGTCTATATAGGTGTGATTTACATTCGCCACTCAATGCTATCTCTTCGACATATTTCCAATAACGGAAATGATAAACATTACTCAACCATCTTTCAGGTGGAGTTTTATCTATTTTTTTTAGTACATGGTATGCTTTCCATTTTATACAAAAAATCCATAAACTACAGCATGCAAAAACAATAAATGCTCCAGCAACAAATATTACAATCATCGGCTACATCCCTTGATATTTCTTAAAAAGCTATAAGAAAATGTAAACCCTAATTCAACTGCAACTTTTGGATGAGTCCAACCTATTCCACCGCCACCCACAACGCTTGTTGCATCGCCTTGTTCAACGGAT
>JBEPXL010000362.1:0-4428 GCA_041641935.1 Desulfobacteraceae bacterium
CGGTTTCTCTCAGCCCTTGCGCAGTATTCCCGGATGTCGGCAGCAGCCAGAGAAAACGCCGGACCGCTGCTGAACGAGTTTCTCGGTGCCGCAGGCGTCTCCCTTGCCCTGGTTCTGGATCGCGACTGAAACCCGGTATATACCGTCGGTGATCCCCCTGAAACACGGGGCCATGAAATCCGTCTCCTGACGACCCAGGCTCTCCGTTCCGGCAGACCCGTCCGCCGCTTCTCCGGTGTTACCTGGGGCGTCTTCTGGAAGCAGGACCGCGAGCTGCTCATGGCCGCTCCGGTCATCGCCGGCAGCGAAACAGTGGGAAGCGTCGGAACGATACTGCCCCTGCAGGGGATCTATGCGGTGCTGCGCCGGATTCAGCAGGGGCTGCTCGGCTACCTTGTGATCAATACCACCATTCTGGGCCTTTTCGGCATCTACCGCATTTCACAGCTGACGGTGAGGCCCCTGCGCCGCCTTCTGGAACGGGCCGAGGACTATGAGGAATCGGAAGAATTTCTGGTACCGGGTGAAAAAGAGTACAATGAATACAGCCAGTTGTCCAGAGCCCTCAACCGGATGCTCTACCGGATCTCGGCCGGCAAGGAAGAACTCCGGGCAACGGTACGGTCCCTGGAAGAGGCCAACCAGCGACTGCAAAAGGCCCAGAATGATATCATACATGCGGAAAAACTGGCTTCGGTCGGGCGTCTTTCGGCTGGGATCGCCCATGAGATCGGAAACCCGATCGCCATTGTCATGGGGTATCTCGACCTCCTGAAGCAGGCGGATATTTCTGAAGAAGAAAAAAAAGAATTTGTCCTCCGGACCGAAAACGAAATCAACCGGATTCATACCATCATCCGGCAGCTTCTCGACCTGTCCCGGCCGTCGGACGGCCACCTGAAACCGATTTCCGTCCATGAGACACTGAATGATGTCCTCAATGTCTTCCGGCTTCAGCCGGTGATGGCAAACATCCGGCTGAATGTCTCCCTTTCGGCTTCGGTGGATACCGTCCGCGCCGATGCGGCCCAGTTGCGTCAGGTCTTTATCAACTTTCTGATGAATGCATCCGACGCCATCGCCGAAACCGGAAAATCCGGGGAACTGATGCTGACCACCGCCGTCTGTTCCGATGACGGTAACCGGGAGGATGAATCCGGCCCGATGATCGAAATTCGTTTCACCGACAACGGGGTTGGTATCCCCGCAGAACATTTACACAATATTTTCGATCCCTTCTTCACGACAAAAGCGCCGGGAAAAGGAACAGGGCTGGGGCTGTCGGTCTCCTACATGATCGTTGAAGCGGCCGGCGGAAAGATCCGGGCAACCAGCGAAACAGGCAGGGGGACGACCATGCGGATGCTTCTTCCGCTTGAGATTTCGCCACAGACTGAGAAGGTACATGATGGACAGTGAAAATACGGAAAAACGTCTTCTTGTCATCGACGACGAAGAAAACATGCGGCACATGCTCAAAACCCTTCTGACCCGCTTCGGCTATCAGATCGATACCGCAGCGGATGGGTATCAGGGGCTTCAGATGGTCAGTGAAACGAGCTATGATTTTATTCTCTGTGACCTGAAAATGCCCAACATGGAGGGAATGGAATTTCTGAAAGCGGCCCGGCCCCATTTGAGCGCCTCGACGGTCATTGTCATGTCGGCTTACGGCAGCATCGACACCGCCATTGATGCGATGAAACTCGGGGCCTATGACTATATCTCCAAACCGTTCAAGACAGACGAGGTCTATCTGGCGCTCAAAAAGGCGGAGGAGCGGGAACTGCTGAAGCGGGAAAATTTCTGGCTCAAAGAACGCATCCGGAACATTCAGGAGAGCTACAGCTTTGCCAACATGATCGGCAAAAGCAAGGCCATGCAGTCGGTCTTCAAGATGGCAACCAAGGCGGCCCAGTACAACACCACCGTGCTGATCACCGGGGAGAGCGGAACCGGAAAAGAGCTGATCGCAAGAGGCATCCACTTTCACGGTGAGCGGGCGGATTATCCTTTTATTCCGGTCAACTGTGGCGGAATCCCCGACAATCTTCTGGAAAGTGAATTCTTCGGGTACAAGAAAGGGGCTTTTACCGGTGCGGACCGGAACCAGAAAGGGCTGTTCGAGGCCGCCAACGGCGGCACCATGTTTCTGGATGAGATCGGGGAAATGCCCATGTCCCTCCAGGTCAAGTTTCTCCGGGTACTGCAGGAAAATGAAATCCGCCCGATCGGCGAGTCCAAATCCCGTCAGATCGATGTCCGGATCGTGGCGGCAACAGCCAAAAATCTGGAAGAGGAGGTGCGGAAGGGAACCTTCCGGCAGGATCTGTTCTACCGGCTCAATGTGTTTCCCGTCCGGCTGCCCTCCCTTATGGAGCGGGCTGAGGATATTCCCCTGTTGAGCCAGCACTTTGTCAACCAGTTCAAAAAAGCGATGGGCAAGGACATCGAAGGTATTTCCTCTGAAGCCATGTCGCTTCTGATCCGGCACGACTGGCCGGGAAATGTGAGGGAACTGGAGAATGTCATTGAAAGGGCGGTCATCCTGGCCGAAGAAAAGATACTGCAGCCGGAGAACTTCCCTCTTGACCAGTCAGGTACTGCTGCTCCGTACGACAGCCTTGACGATCTGTTTGAGGGATATTCTCTGAAAGAAGCCCAGAAGATTGTGGAAAAGCGGCTGATCATGAAAGCACTCACAGCCACAGGGGGGAACCGTACCAAGGCAACCCAGCTTCTGGAGATCAGCCATCCGTCCCTGCTGAGCAAGATCAAAGCCTATAACATTGCCTTGTGAGCCTTCAGCGGCGGATCAGTCGATTGCCCATTTGAGCAGAATACTGCCCCATGTGAATCCCGCCCCGAAGGCCACCATCAACATCCAGTCTCCCTTTCGGGGTATCTCCTTCTTCTCCTTCTGGCAGAGTTCCGACAGCGCCAGGGGAATGGTCGCGGCAGTGGTATTGCCGTACCGGTCAATGTTGACGACCACCTGTTCGGGGGCCAGATCCAGTTTTTTTGCAACAGCATTGATGATCCGCAGATTGGCCTGGTGGGGTATCAGAAAACGGAGATCGCTGCCGGAGAGGCTGTTGCGGGAAAGGATACGTTCGGCCACATCGACCATGCCTTTGACCGCATATTTGTAGACGGTTCTGCCGTCCTGGTAGACATACTGCATCCGTTTTTCCAGAACTTCCGGAGAAGCCGGGTGCAAGCTGCCGCATCCGGGCATACAGAGGTAATCGGCGCCGGTTCCGTCCAGATGCAGATCGAAATCTGTAATACCAAGGTCTTCATTTTCAGAGGCTTCCAGCAGTACAGCGCCGGCACCGTCGCCAAAAATGACGCAGGTATTCCGGTCCTGATAATTGATGATACTGCTCATCTTGTCGGCACCGATCACCAGTACCCGCTGATGCCGCCCGCTTTCAATAAACTGGGATGCCGTCACCAGGGCATAGATAAACCCTGTACATCCGCCATTCATATCAAAGCCCCAGCAGTTGGTCGCTCCCAGTTCCCGCTGCACAAAGGAGACGGCACTGGGAACCGGCATGTCCGGGGTAACGGTGGCAAGAAGAATCAGGTCCAGGGAATCTGCGGAAATCTGCCGCTGACCCAATGCCATTTCTGCGGCACGGATGGCCATGTAGGAAGTTCCCTGGTCCGGGGGCAGTACCCGACGTTCCTTGATGCCGGTCCGTGTGGTGATCCATTCATCGTTTGTATCCACCATTTTCTCCAGATCCTGATTGGTCAGCCGGTGCTCCGGAACGTAATGGCCTACGCCTGTCACAATTGCGCGCATCAAAAATCCTCCTGAAATTACTCCGTTCTGTCACAAGATCAACGCCTTGACATATAGCGAATATCCGGATAAATGTCCAACCATATCTGGCAAATGCGGCACTGAATATTATCGAAACCATCCGGTTGAATCATGAAATGTATTGATACCATAGAAGGGGCGACCAAGGCGGTCCTGGAAGAAATCTTTCAGATATTTGTGGAAGACAAGCAGGATGATACCGAATATATCCGCATGGTAAAAGCGGTTCTCACAGGAACAGACCGATTTGCACATGCCAACCAGGAAATCACCACGGAACCGGAAATGCTCACGAAAGTTCTGTATGAATTTGCAAAATCCTTGTGGCTGCGCCATCTGGAAAAGGAAAAGGATCGGGAAGAACGCCTGGAAGAGGATGAAATGCCGGTTGAGGACGAAGGCTATGCGGAATATTATTTTGACTATATTTACAATTATGGTACGTATCCGCGATAGGAAAGCCTACAACAAAAAAGCCCGCCTGTCAGTTCAAGTGAACCGTCAGGCGGGCTTTTTTGGTAAGGAATTCGGCAGCGTCCTACTCTCCCACACAGTCTCCCGTGCAGTACCATCGGCGCTAAAGAGCTTAACTG
>JBEPXL010000363.1:0-4425 GCA_041641935.1 Desulfobacteraceae bacterium
CAGTTCCGCCACCGTCGGCAATCCGGCGGAACTGGCCGAACAGCTGACCGGTCTGACGGTGGATACCATCGCCGAAAGCGGTGCGCCGAAGGGACAGAAACATCTCGTCTTCATGGACCCGGTACAGGGACCGGTCCGGACGGCAATTCTGCTGCTCAAGGCAGCCCTGCACCGGGGACTCCGGACGATCGTCTATGCCCAGTCCCGCAAGCTGACGGAACTGATCGCCCTCTGGGCCGGCAGCAAAGCCGGGGCTTTTGCAGGACGCATCAGCGCCTACCGGGCCGGATTTCTGCCGGAAGAGCGCCGGGAGATTGAATCCCGCCTTTCCAGCGGTGATCTTCTGGCGGTGATTTCCACCAGTGCGCTGGAACTGGGAATCGACATCGGCGATCTGGATCTCTGCCTTCTGGTGGGATATCCGGGAACTGTGGTCGCCACCTGGCAGCGGGGCGGACGGGTGGGCAGAGGAGGACAGGATGCCGCCATTGTGCTGATCGGCGGGGAAGATGCGCTGGACCAGTATTTTCTACGCAATCCCGAAGACCTGATCACACGGGAACCCGAAGCGGCGGTTGTCAATCCGTTCAATCCCCGGATACTGGAACGGCATCTCGTCTGTGCGGCGGCGGAACTGCCGCTTACACCCGATGAACCATTGCTTTTACCGCCTCCGGTGCAGGCGGGGCTGTCCCGTCTCGAAAACAGCGGCGAACTCCTCCGGAGTGCCGAGGGCGACCGGATCTATGCCCGCCGGAAATCGCCCCACCGGGATGTGGACCTGCGCGGGAGCGGAAACCGCTTCCAGATCGTGAGCGCCCGCACCGGTGAATACAGAGGGGAAATTGACGAATTCCGGGCGTTTCGTGAGACGCATCCGGGGGCGGTCTATCTCCATAACGGCAAAACCTATCTGGTGGAACGGCTGGATCTGAATACCCGGACGGTAAAGGTGCTGTCGGCCAAAGTCGATTTTTATACACGGGTCCGGGCCAGCAAAGAGACGGAGATTCTGGAAGTCCACAAGGAAAAGGTGGTGTGGGGAACCAGAATCTTTACCGGGCGGCTCAAAGTGACGGACCAGGTGACCGGGTATGAAAAATGGCGCATCCACGGGCGAAGGAAAATCAATATTGTACCGCTGGACCTGCCGCCCCAGATATTCGAGACAGAAGGGCTCTGGTTCGAAATACCGGGAGGCGTCTACCGTGCGGCTGACCGGGAGCAGCTCCATTTCATGGGAGGCATTCACGCGGTGGAACATGCCGCCATCGGCATTTTTCCGCTGCTGGTGATGACGGACCGGAACGATCTCGGCGGCATCTCCACCCCTTACCATCCCCAGGTGGAAAGTGCGGCGGTTTTCATCTATGACGGCATACCCGGCGGGGCCGGCCTGAGCCAGCAGGCCTTCAAACGGGCCGAAGGGCTGCTGGAGGCAACCCGGCGCGTGATCGCCGACTGTCCCTGCGAAACCGGATGCCCCTCCTGCGTCCATTCGCCCAAATGCGGATCAGGGAACCGGCCCATCGACAAGACGGCGGCGCTGTTCATCCTGGAGGAGATCAGAAAGCAGCCGGCACCGTCACGGGCTGTTCGGTATATCCCCTCCCCTGACGTGAATGCTGGAGAGAAGATGATATCGGAAAAGCGCGAACCGGAAGGAGAAAAGCAGTTATCTGTTCTCAGCGAACCTGGTGAGCCAGAAAAATCAGAGCCGCCGCCTGCATCGGTACGGTTCATCCGTTATGGTGTACTCGATATCGAAACCCGCCGTTCGGCCCAGGAAGTCGGCGGCTGGCATCGGGCGGATCTGATGGGAATCAGTTGTGCGGTGCTGTATGATGCAGGAGAGGACCGGTTTGTGACCTTTCTGCAGGATCAGGTCGATCTGCTGACAGAACACATGAAGCGGCTGGATCTGATTGTCGGATTCAATATCCGCAAATTCGACTACAAGGTTCTGAGCGGCCATTCTGATTTCAACTTCCGGTCGCTTCCGACGCTGGATATTCTGGAAGAAGTTCATGGCAGACTGGGATATCGTCTGTCTCTGGACCGTATTGCGTCCGCCACACTGAATTCACAGAAGACGGCGGACGGTCTTCAGGCATTGAAATGGTGGCGGGAGGGGCGTCTTCAGGAGATTATCAAATACTGCAGGATGGATGTCGAAATTACAAGGGATCTCTACCTGTATGGCCGTGACAACGGATACCTGCTGTTCCGGAACAAGGCGAAACAGGTTGTCCGGGTTCCGGTCGGGTGGAAATAGTGGTGGAAATGGATTTGCAGTGGATTCTGCCCTGTTGCTGCAGCATTTTTCATTCCGGAAATGATTCTGATCAGTGCGCATGGTCCCCTGAAGGGGAATGCCCATCTTCCTGCGTCTGTTCAGTTCCCGTTGAATGTTCCTCCTCTCCATGGCCATGACCGCTCATCGAGTCGTTCTCCCCCCCATGACGATGACCTTCCATTCCTTCGCCATGTCCCTGCGTTCCAATCTTTGCACGGTATTCCTCCGGTGTCATCTCCGGCAATTGATTGACCACCGCAACCAGCCCCCAGAGTTCATTATCACTGTGCGTCGGGCCGAAGGCGGGCATACCGGTCATCTTGAGTCCATTCTGAACGATCCAGAAGATCTGTGCATCCGTGAATTCCTCCCGCACATGATCATCGGTCAGATCCGGCGGGCTCGGATACAGGCCTTTTGCAAATTCCAGCCGTTCATATCCCGGTGCGCCGTGGCACATTCTGCACATGGGATGGAAATGGTGAAAACCACTTTCCAGGAGTTCGGGATCATCCAGAGACGGCGGACTGATACCGTCGCTGTGGTAGTCGATGGATCGTTCCCGAGCGACTTCCAGAACGGCACTTGTTCCCTGCCAGTGCGGTACACTGGCTGCGACATTATAGAAACCGGACCAGACGAAACCGGCACCGGCGGCGATCAGCAGTAAAATAACGGCGAGCAGTACTCCGAAGAACTTCATTTATCTTCCTCCATGTCAAAAGATCAGCGAGTATTGAATATAAAACTTATATGCATGTGTGGAAGCAAAAGAGTATCCGGTAAAATACGTATTTAAGACGAAAAAGCCGGGTATTTATCTGGCTGATCTGAAGCCCTGAACCGGAAGAAGAATCCTCTGATCGCCATGAAGAGCAGGATCACATACAGCAGGGTAACGAACATGACGCCTTTGGTGAAATAGAGCCCGATGCCGATGATGTCCACGACGGTCCAGTAGAGCCAGTTCTCGATCTGTTTGATTAGCATAAAATAGAAAAATAACCTTGTCATCGGCAATCAGAAACAGCACTGGATTTCAGTTTTCACTTTCAGTGAGCATGTGGGTTGAATTATTCTGATGAATCATTCAGACTTTCTTTTAACCGGCGGACTTCTTCAATTTTGAGTTCTGTCGCTTGAGCTATCTGCTCTTCCGTAAGTATACCCAGAGAAAGCAGATTTCTGGCTGTTTTTTTAGCTTTTTCCTTACCACCTTTTTCGATACCGATACGTTCGGCTGTTGTGACATATTGCATTTTCACTTCCTCCTCAAATTTCACGAGTTCTTCATGGTACAATTTCTCCAGATCTTCCGGAAGCCGCATGATCCAGTCGATAAAGCGGTACAGATTTATGATATCCTGTCTGGTCCAACCACGGCGGTATAGATTCTTGCTCAGCGCCAGCTTGAACTGGAGTCTCTCATTCTGATTCTTCCGGGTTTCCATAGTGTGAAGATGTGCCATCACGACAACGGCAAAGGGATTGGAAGATGATTTCAGAATCTCCCATTGATCCCGATAGGCCAGAAGCTTCACCGTCGGGAATTCGAATTTCGTGCGGCATCCCCACAATTCCTGTTCATATGACTGAATATACCACCTGGGATTTTCATCCGCAAGGATAGCGAAGCTCAGGATCTCTTTCCAGGGGCTGTCGTATTCATCGCGTGGGGTCATGTTGGTTTTTCCCTAGGCTTTTCCGGTGAAGGTTCGAATGTTAAGAATATTTGCTGTGCTGCTTCAAAATCGATTTCACCTGACAAACCCGACTTTCCAGATCACCGGACAGCCGAAGAAAGGGAATCCGCCGCTCAGCCAGATCGGCAATGATCCGCTTTTGAAAGTCCTGGCGATCCGCCTCTCCTGAGCGGTCCCACGTATCCTCACAAGGAATATCGTCACCGCATAGGAAAACGAGATCATATCGGCTGACGGCCTTTTCGGCAAGTTCAGTAAGCCGGGGGGATGCCTTGCCGTGATAGTGCAGGGCAAACTGATACGTCGTCAGCGCATTGGTATCGGTGAACAGATGCCGGTCGGCGCGGCGTAGCAGGTTTTCCTCCCGCTCAAGATGACCTTCGGCGATCTCCACCAGTTGATCGGGCGACAGACGCCGGTTGACCT
>JBEPXL010000364.1:0-4423 GCA_041641935.1 Desulfobacteraceae bacterium
TCATATCCCCCCAGGCGCACCTCCCCGCCCTCTTTCACAGCCTAACCGATTGAAAAATCAGCCGATACACACCATACCGCACAAAATCTCCATTCCATCCAGAGCCTCCGACCGGACCATCACCGAAAAACGATATAAACCGATTTAATCAAAACAAAAACGCCTCTTCAGGCATGGGTATATTATTTTTTGTACCCCCTCCCCTCACACCACCTTGTACGACCGTGTCTCGGGCGGCTCACCGATGCCGGAGAATTCCACCCGTTCCACGCAGTCCCGGCACAGGGGATAGTACCGGAACGTGTCTTCGGTGTGGTCGATCACATCCTCCAGGCGGCTTTTCATCTGCGCAAACCGCTCCGCCGTCAGGCCGGGACATTCAAAAACCGATTTCTGCACCCGGACACCGTAACTCTTCAGCACCTTCACGGCCCGGCGGCGTTTGCGGTCATCCACAATATCGAAGCAGACCAGGAAAAACAACCTACACCTCCCACACAAAGGGCGCATACGGCTCTTCGGGATTCTGCAGCCAGTTGCCGAAGCGCCGGACCTGGTTCAGGATCAGCCAGCGGTAGTTCACCTTTTTGTCCAGCGGCGGATACCGGATGGACTGGGCCATCATCTCCTCGTATGCCGCGATGAAGGTCCGGGCGATGGCCGGTTTCATCTCCACGGGCCGCCGGGCCTTCATGTCGGCTTCATCCACAAAGGTTTCCGGTCCATTCTTCCGGATGATAAAGTCCTCCGGGCGGATCGCTTTCCGGTTGATCAGGCCCAGGATCAGCCGGTCTCCCAGAAAAGGCCGGTATTCCTCCACCAGATCGCAGGCCAGGGAGGGCCTGCCGTACTCGATCTCATGGAGCGAACCCATGTACGGGTCCAGCCCGCTGGTGTTGACGGCGGACAGGACTTCGTTGGTCAGCAGGGTATAGACAAACGACAGCAGGGCGTTGACCGGATCACGGGGCGGACGCCGGTTTCGTCCCCTGAACGAAAACCCGCTGTTTCTGATCAGGCGCGGAAAGACAGAAAAGTAGATCCGGGTTCCGCTGCCCTCCACGCCCCGCAGCGTCTCAAGTGTTGTGACCGTCCGGCTGTGGCGGGCCAGGCTTTCGAGCTTCATCCCTGCGATTCGCAGCGATTTATCGCCATACTGCTTTGCCCGCAGCCGCAGCAGGCGGGCGCTGTTGTCCAGTTTGCCTTCCACGATCCGACGGGCCGCCGTCACGGCGAAGTCGGATTCTCCCAGGCGCTGGTACTGGGCTTTCCGCAGGGCCACATGGCGGTGTTCTTCCAGGCCGAGCCGGGCGCGGAACCGGCCGGTGGGGGTGACAAAGACCGTCTCCACCCGGTTGCGGATGAGAAAATCCAGCACCGCGCCGGTAAGGGAAACGTAACCGACGATCATCAGCCGTTTGAGGCCCGAAGCGGGTATCCGGTCGAGAAGGGTATTGCCTTTCATCACCTTGAGGGACTGCCCTTCCCGGCGGAGGTAGCTTCCGGGTTCCAGTACGTATACCGATTCCATCAGACCAGAAACCTTTCGACCTGTGCAATGGCCTGTTTGAGGTTGTCGAGGGCGGCGGTGAGGTTTTCCACCTTTTCGGCTTTGGGCGGCGGGTCCGCCAGTCCCAGATGGTGCAGGGGATGGTGGTACCCGTCCGCGCTTCTGAACCGGCAGAAGTCTCCGGTGTATTCCATCAGGGTGTGGATGCGGCGGCATCCGAGGGGCGTTCCCCGGACGCGGCTCAGTCTGTAATCGACCAGATGGGGGTTGTACTCGGGCTGTTGCGCCATGAGATGGTGCAGCACGGCTTTGGCTTCGGGCATGAACCCGATGGTCTGGAAGAGGACTTTCTCTTCCCGCAGGGAAAGGCCGTGGCCGGACCGGCAGAGAAGCACCGCCCTGCCCAGGGGCGGGCAGGCGTTTGCCAGCCGGGTCAGGCCGGGAAATGCGGCTCCCTTTTCCCGCCCCGGCAGCGGGACCACCGGTGCCGCGGGCGGGGGCTCGTCATCTCCCTCCCCTGCTTCTGCTTCCTGCCGGACCGCTTCCGCCGGGGCCGGGGTCACGGTCTTCAGGAAAGCAAGCTGGGCCTCCGCCGACCGGTCCTTGCAGTCGGGGAAGCAGGAGCGTCTGCCGGTCATCTGGTGGACCCCCAGGGGCAGTTTGACCAGATTGCCCAGTCCCTTGCCGGAGAATTCCTCCTGCTTGGGAAAGACTTCCAGGCTGAAGGCGGCCAGATCACCGGCGATGCCGTCCCGGATGCCGGTCAGCAGTTCTTTGGCGGCCCCGGCATGGACGGGTTCGGCGAAGAAGTACCAGAAGTGCCAGCCTTTGCCGCCGCTGAACTCGGCCAGGGGGGCAAGCCCCCGGGCGCGGGAGAGGTCGGTGATCCGGGAGAAGAGAAACCGCTTTTCCTGCCCGACCTGTTTCCGTTCATCGGTGGTCAGTTTCCGGTTCCGGAAGGTTTTGACAAGATCCACGTCGATGACGGCGGTACGGACCCGGGCATCCCGGCGGAGGAGGTAGATGCCGTAGGTGCTGCGCCCCCGGAGATGCGCTTCGAGATCGTTCTGGCCCAGCGCCCGGCGCATGGGCACATATCCCTGTTTTCCGGTTTCCCGGTCGGCCCACTGGCGGGCGAAGCAGTCCTCGCGGCCCGAAAAGAGGCGCATGTACCGGCCCAGTGCCGTCTCCCGCTTGTGAAGCGCGGCAAACGGGGCGACGGCGGCGTCCAGATCGGCATCCGGGGCGGTCTCCTGGCGGCGGGCGTTCATCGGGCGCCTCCCTTCCGGGTCAGGCCGAGGGTGCGGAAGAGTTCGTCCAGGCGGTAATAGTCCGGATAATGGCGGTCCAGGATCCGGGCGACTTCTTCGGCCTTTGCGGTTTCGCCGAGGCGGAACGCGCTCATGGCCTGCCAGTAGCAGCCGTCGCCGTGGTGGTTTCCCCACCGTTCCCGGAAGAACTGGTCGGCCACGGCTCCGCACTGGAAGGCGTGGGTGAAGTTGCCGGCCTCGTATTCGATGCGGGCCAGCCGGATCAGGCTCCTGTGGCGGGACTGGTTGTCCCGTCTGGCGCATTCCACCAGGACGATGCGGGCGTCGCCGGTTCTGTCCAGGGCGCAGAGGAGGTCGGCTTCGGTCCAGCGGATGTAGGGCCGCCGCCGGTTCGGGGGAATCCGGTTGATGTTTTCCAGGCCGCGTCCGGGATCATCGAGGGCGAGGCAGACCCGGGCCAGCAGTTCAAAGACGAAATCGGCGGGCTGGTTTTTTTCCCGGCACTGGAGTGCGAACCGGAGGGCGTCCCGGGCTTCGGGGAAGCGGTTCATCCGGAACCGGATTTTGCCGAGGGCGAAGTGCTTGAACATCCGGCCCATGTGGCCGCTTTTTTCGTCTTCGGCCAGGCACCGTTCCAGCAGTGCCAGGGCGCGGGCCGGGGTGCCGAGCCGGAGGGTGATGCCGGCGGCCTGGTAGAGGGCCTTGATGAAGTTTTTCCGCTCCATGTGCCGGGCGTCCTGCTCGTGCAGGGTGAGTCCGTCCCAGTTGGTGACGGCCCGCAGCAGCAGCGGCAGGGCGGTGTCGGGTTTGTCCTGGATGCGGTAGTAGAGCATTCCTTGCCGGTAGTAGCTGGTCACGTTGTCGGGCCGGAGGGTCTGTGCTTTCCGGAAGTGGGTATGGGCCCGTTCGATATGCTTCCGCCGGACTTCACCGCTGAGAAAGATTTCGCGGTTTTTCGCGGCGTACAGGGCGCTGTAGGCGTTGTAGGCCAGGGAGGCGTGGTACATGAAGTTGTCCGGGTAGACGTCGATGCAGCGGGTGAGCTGGGTGATGGCGTCTTCGTAGCGCTGCAGGTGGCCGAGGGCGAAGGCGAGTCTGGACCGGGGGACGACGTCCCTGCGGCCTGCGACCAGTTCGGGGCACTGGTCTTCGAGGGGATGAAACAGGTCGATCATTTCCTGCCAGCGGGTCTGGCGGGTGAGTTCTTCCATCTCCGCTGTGACCCGGCGGAAGGTGCTTTCGACCTGTTCCCGGGTAAAGGTGCGTGCGGGGTTCGGGGTCTGGTTTGTCTCGGGAGCCGGATGGCTCTCTGCGTCTGCCGTTTGTACGTTCCTGCCGATGAGATTCATGGATTTTCCTCCTGCTGATTATTTTTTGTGCTCTACTTATGTAGGTCGGTATCGGCAGGTGGTTTTGTCAGGCGGCGGAGGTAATTTTCTGAAAAAAAATTGTCTGCGGGCAGGACGAAACGAGGTTTTTTTACAGGCGGGGTGGGGATTCTGTGGGTCTGCGGGGTTTGCGGGAGGTGTGATGATGGTTTTTGCTGAAGGGGTTTCTTTTGTGGCGGTTGTGCTGAATTATGCGACAGATCGTTGCATCAGGTGGAATTTTCCTTCGGCGGGTTATGTACGGCGTCTTTCCT
>JBEPXL010000365.1:0-4421 GCA_041641935.1 Desulfobacteraceae bacterium
TGGACCTGACGCCGGACGGCGGATACGGCAGATTCTACGGTCCGGGCGTGCTGCCCGACGGGAGCCAGGCCGAGGGCGACGGCATGATCGCGGGAAAGGAATACCTTGCTTATACCGATGACGGAACCGGTCAGGAAAATGTGGCCCTGGTGGTGCAGATTCCCAATACCTTTGATCCGGAAAATGCCTGTATCGTGGCCGCGCCTTCTTCGGGATCACGGGGCGTATACGGCGCCATCGGCGTGGTCGGGGAATGGGCACTGAAACGGGGATTTGCCGTGGCCTACACCGACAAGGGAACCGGCATCGGTGTTCACGATCTCGACACCGACACCGTCAACACCCTGACCGGCGAACGGATGGACCGGAAAGCGGCGGGGCCGGACACCCATTTTGCCGCACCCGAAGAAGACGGGGAACTGGATGCATACCGGTGGCAGTATCCTCACCGGATCGCCTTCAAGCATGCCCATTCCCGGCGGAATCCCGAAAAGGACTGGGGACAATACGTGCTGGCATCGCTCCGGTTCGCCTTTCATGTGCTCAATCTGCCGGAAAATTATGGACGGACGGAAGAAAACGCGGAAACCGTTGCGACCCTGTCACCGGAAAACACCCTGGTGATCGCCTCCGGCATATCCAATGGCGGAAGCGCGGCTATCCGGGCGGCGGAACAGGATACCGAAGGACTCATCCACGGAGTGGCGGTATCGGAACCCAATGTCAATCCCGTGCCCGATGAATCCCTGGTGATTCAGCAGGGGGAATGGTCCTGGCGGTTTCCCGACCACAGCCGGAGCCTGCTCGACTACCAGACCCTGCTCAATCTGTACCAGCCGGTTGCCAATCTTGCTCCGGAGATGGCGGCGGCGCCCTTCAATCTGGTGGACCGGGTTCTCTGCGAACACCGGAGCCGGGCCCTGGCAGACCGGGGACTGCTGTCGGCGACAACGCTTCCGGATCAGGCCGCCGAAGCCCGGAAGATCATCAACGATGCCGGACTGCTCGAAGAACAGAACCTGCTGCAGCCTTCTCACTACGGGTTTTCCATCAGCCAAGGGATCGCCGTCACCTACGCCGCCGCTTACGGCCGGTTCGGGGTGACGGACAATCTCTGCGGTTACAGCTTCGCCGGTCTGGATGACCGGTTACAGCCGGGGCCCCTGACACCGGCCCGACTGGCGGGGCTGTTCGTCAGTGCGTCCGGTATTCCCCCCACACCACCGGTCCCGCTGACACCGGCGCAGATGGAGAGCCTGCGTGCTTTCAATCCGGCCCTGTCACCGCCGACGCTTCCGGTCGGGCTGGTGGAGATCATCAGCAACGATGCCGGAGACGGCCCCGGGATCAACCGGTATTCCGCCGATGTTGCCGGGGTGCAGGACATGAACCTGACGGGGGCGCTCCGGCTGCGTCGTCTGGCAACCGGGAAAGATGAAGCGGGAAACCCGCTGACCGGAGATGAACTGGCGCAGCACCGGCGGGTCCGGGAGGGGATGGAAGCGGTCCGGGCCACAGGCAGTCTCGCGGGCCGGCCGGCGCTGATCGTCCACGGAAGGGCCGATGCCATTCTTCCGCCGAACCATACCTCCCGGGCCTATTTCGGTCTGAACCGGAAGGTGGAAGGGGCGGACAGCCGCCTGCAGTATTATGAAGTTCCCCATGCCCACCATATGGACGCCTTCAACGCCTTCCCGGGATTCAATGCCCTGTTTGTACCGCTCCATGTCTATCTGGTCCAGGCCCTGGATCTGCTGTATGCCCATCTGCGGGACGAGACGCCGCTGCCGCCCAGTCAGGTCGTCCGGACCCGGCCGAGGGGCATGGATCCGGACGGGAATGTGCTGCCCCTGACTTCAGACCATATTCCCCCTATCGTATCGGAACCGGGCGCAGATGACCGGATTGTCTATCGGGAAGGGACGCTCCGGATTCCGGATTGAAACGGTTCGTAAGGTGTCATTGTGTTTCATCTGGTGCAGCGTTACCGGCTGGGAAAAGAGATTTGCTGATATGGATGGAAAATCTATATTTATCAGTTGAATCCTGTTCTGAATTCATCTACATATTCAGTATCCAATTCCAGTTCATCCGACGATGCTGATACCGGACCGAGACGGATACCGCACAGAAAGCAGGTGACCCATGCGCAGAAAAGAGTCCAATGGCAATCCTTCCCCGGATCTGACGCTGCAGGCCTATGAGGGCATCCGTCAGATGATCCTGATGAATGAAATCGGGAAAAACCAGAAATTCAATTTCCGGGAACTGGCACAAAAGCTGTCCATGAGCCGGACGCCCCTCATGCAGGCGCTCAAGTGCATGGAATTTCAGGGGCTGGTCCGGAACGAGCCGAACCGGGGGTTTTATCTCAATGACCTGGACCTCCATGAACTGGAGGAAATCTACGAGCTCCGGGAGACGGTGGAAACCACCCTGCTCCCCCGGGTGATGGCACGGCTTACCCCCCGGCGGGTGCAGCAGCTCCGGGATGTGTTCGAGGAATACTTTGAAGCCAGCCGGAAGCGCCGTCTCCGGGAACGGCTGATCAAGGATATGGAGTTTCACCTGACCCTGGCCTCTTTTGCCGAGAGACCCATTGCGGTCCGTTTCCTCCGGGAACTCCTGGACCGTCTCTATCTCCGGTTTGAACAGGAGTCCATCTTCAACCGTCCCCCCGAGATTGCGGAAAACGAACATCAGGCGATTCTGGAGGCGGTGATCGACCGGGATACAGGGCGGGCCTGTGAGGCGCTGAAGGGGCATCTGCACAGCATCCGGCACAGTGCCATCCAGAGCTTCTGGAACCGGCAGACGGGAAAAGAAGCGGTATATGCCTGAAGGAAGCGGTCCGGCGCAAAGAACACTGCGGACCCACCGGACACGGCCTGCACCGGAACGGATTGCTGCCCTGGTGGAACTGGGGCTGGAAAAAGGGAACCGCTCCGATCTTGACCATGCCTTTCTGGTTTCCGAATCGGTTTCCCTTCCGCCGGACCCGGCAGTGGACGGATTTGATCCCGACCGGCCCCGGCTGCACGAAGAGAACGTACGGGAACACCTGGCGGCCCATCCGGAAAACCGGCAGTGGATTATCCGGTCACTCCGCACAGCCGCAGAAGCGTTCGGCATTCCGCTTCCCGGTGATCCGGTCGATGCCGCCGGTGAACTGCTTACATATCTCTGCCGCCATGTCTCGTTCTGGGAAGCGGATGCGTTTCCCCTGGAAGCCATGATGCAGCTTGCCAGCCGCTATGACTGGACCTTTACAACCGACGCCTGGTCCCTGCGGGAGCAGCTCCGGCGGGAAGCGGCGGTGGTCCGCAGGGCCTGGCGGATGCTTCTGGCTCTGGCCCGGCATTCCCCGCTTCTGGTCATCCTCAACGAAACCACACCGACTGCTTACCTCACCTGCATACTGCCCCGGGATGCCGCTGTCGTTGATGCTGCGGAGGGTTTTCACCGGAAAAATCCGGCCCGGATTCTGCTGTATACCGGCCTCAAGATATCCTCTTCCGAACACCGGGACTCGCTGAAGGGGATGCCCGAAGGCGAGGCCCTGGAAACGGCCATGCGCCTGGCGCAGGAGACAGGCCGCCGTCCGGTGCTGGTGGATTTTTCCAGGAGACGGTTTCCCCGGTCCTTTCTCCGGGTATGCCGGTTCGCCTGTCGTACCGGCCGGGGAATACTGCCGGTCGACAAGGTGCGGGAATTCTGCGCCGGAACCGGTCGCGATATGCCGCCCCCCAAATCATCCCGTGGCCTGCCGGTGATCAGCGGAAGCCCCGTCCTTACGCTGGTGGATCCCTGGCCGGTGTCGGACCCGGAGATCATAGCGAGTCTTACCCCGGCGGAGCGGGAGGCCTTCTGCCATTCTCCCCGCACAAAGCCCTGGCAGGATGACCGCATCGGCGCACGGACAGAAATGGAGGCGGACGCCGACGGCGTCTACCGGGTTGCGGCCACGCCCTGGATCGTACCCGCCCTGGGCGGCTGGATGCGGACCGATCACCTGTTTCAAAGCCGGCTGGCGCGGTTTGTCCGGCCTGCGCTGCAAAACCGTTTCCAGACAGACCCGAAACCGGACCCGAAGATGGACCCGAAAATGGAACTGATATGCCCGTAAATCATACCCGTCCCGGTCCGGATCAACTGCCGGACCGGGACAGACATCCTGCCTGTGTGTTTGATCTCGATGCCACCCTCAGCCATGTCGCTTCTGTCGAAGGCGCCTTCCGCATCCGGGGACGGACCGTCGATTCCTGTATTGCACCGGGAACGCTGGACCGTCTGGCCCGCATCGCCCGGAAGGCCGATATCTTTATCGCCACCGGCCGGGGAGAAACCACCGTTGTGGACTACCGCCGCCACTTTGCCGAGGCCGGTGTTCCGGTTACCGGATGGATTCTGGAGCATGGCGC
>JBEPXL010000366.1:0-4409 GCA_041641935.1 Desulfobacteraceae bacterium
GATCCGCATGGTCCGTTCCGTCAAATCCCCTTTCGAAGTGGACGTGATGGCGGAGGCCGCACGCCGGGCCGACCAGGTGTTTGCCGCCGTCAGTGACCTGCTCCGGGAAGGAATGCCGGAGGTCGAGCTGGCCGGTCAGGTGGAAGCCCTGGCCCGCAGCCTCGGACACCAGGGGGTGGTGCGGATGCGGCTCTGGGGAAGCGAACTCTTTTACGGCCATCTCATGGCAGGGCCGTCAGCCGCCGTGCCGAGTTTTCTCGCCTCGCCCACCGGCGGAACCGGAACCTCCCCGGCCGTGGCCCAGAGTGCCGGATTTCGTCCCATCCAGCGGAACGAGCCGATCCTGGTCGATTATGTGTTTGCCTGGAACGGCTATATTTCCGATCAGACCCGGATATTTGTCATCGGTGATTTACCCGCCGATCTGATGCGGGGGTTTGACGGAATGGTGGCCGTGCAGGAGATGCTCAAAACGGCGGCCCGCCCCGGTGTGCCTGCCGGAGAACTCTACCGGATGGCACTGGATCATGCTGAAAAACAGGGCATCGGAGACCATTTTATGGGGGCGGATACCGAACGGGTCCGGTTTGTGGGCCACGGCGTCGGACTGGAACTGGACGAATTTCCCTTCCTCGCAAAAGGGCAGACCATGCCCCTTCAGGCCGGAATGACCATTGCCCTGGAGCCGAAGCTGATCTTCCCGGGCCGGGGTGTGGTCGGTATTGAAAACACCCATCTGGTGACCGGCACGGGGCTGCAGACCTTCAACCGCTTTCCCGATGCGGTGGTGGCGGTATAGTTCCGGTGACGGGCGAAAAATCACTTGAAACATTCCTGGTTTTCCTGTATACTCCTGTGTTTATCAGAATGCAGAAGATACTGAGGGACATCTCAGTTTACGGGCAGGGGATACATGCCCGGTCATGCCGGTAATTGGTTCCGATTCCGGAAACAGGAAATAAGGAGGATTGCATTATGGCGAAAGCAGGAAACCGCGTTCATGTCAAACTGAAGAGTACCGAGAGTTCCCACTTTTATTACACCACCAAAAACAAGAGAAACACCCCGGACAAGATGGAGTTCAAGAAGTATGATCCCGTTGTACGGCGTCACGTCGTCTACCGGGAAACCAAATAATCATCGACGTCCGCCAAGGAGGTAGCTATGGATCTTCCGGAAGATTATCGTCCTTCTGAAGATGAACCCTACATGAATCCCCGGCAGCTCGAATACTTCCGCAGGGAACTGGTGAAATGGCGGGAGGATCTGTTGCGCGAATCCGAAGAGACCCTGAACAAGTTGCGGGAAGAGAAGGATAACAATCCGGAAACGGTGGATCGGGGATCAAGTGAATCGGCTACCGCCTTCGAGTTGAGAAGCCGTGACCGGTACCGGAAACTTCTGAAAAAGATCGAAAACGCGCTGGAGCGGATCAGCGACGGAACCTACGGGTACTGTGAAGAGACCGAGGAACCCATCGGTGTGAAGCGGCTGATGGCCCGACCCATTGCCACGCTTTCCATCGAAGCCCAGGAGCGGCATGAGCGGGAAGAGCGGAGGCGGTAACCGGACAGCCCCGTATCCGTTGCACCGGCTTTACCGGTTCACGTGCAGAAACACAAGGAGCGGCAGGACTTTTCCTGCCGCTCTCTTTGCGTCTGGCCGGTTGAACCACCCTCTTCAGCGCTTGAATACCTTCATCCCGTCCTTGGTATCCTGCACCACATAACCGCGTTCGTAAATCTCATCCCGCAACTGGTCCGACAGCGCCCAGTCCTTTTCCGCACGCGCCGTTTTCCGGGCTGCCACCTTTTCCTGCACATCCGCCGGCACTGCTTCATCCGCGCCGACCGATTCCAGTTCCAGCCCCAGAACCCGGTCAAAATCATACACCGTCGCCAGGCGGTCCGCGGGGGGAATATCCGACTTGAGCAGATCCTGAACCACCGCCATTGCCCTTGGCATGTTCAGATCGTCGTTCAGTTCATCCAGAAATTTTTCCCGGAATTCAGCATGGACCGATCCTGCTGCGGCCCCCGCTTCATCCCGGATGGTCCGGACCTGGTTTTTCAGATGCTGCAGCCCGTTCCGGGCGGCCTGAATGGATTCGTCACTGTATTCCATCTGGGTCCGGTAATGGCTCTGGAAAATCGCGTACCGGTAGGCCATCGGATCGATGCCCTGATCGATCAGGGTCCGCTGCAGGGTCAGAAAGTTGTCGGCGCTTTTGGCCATCTTCTTGCCGCCGGTGATGTTGAGAAACGCCCCGTGCATCCAGAACCGGAAGAATTTCTTTCCGGTGGCCGCCTCCGACTGGGCGATTTCATTGGTGTGGTGGACATCGATATGGTCGGTTCCGCCGCAGTGAATATCCAGATGATCTCCCAGGAATTTCATGCTCATGGCCGAGCACTCGATGTGCCAGCCCGGAAAGCCGACGCCCCAGGGAGACTCCCATTCCATCTGCCGCTGCTTGTTTTTCGGTGAGAATTTCCACAGGGCAAAGTCGGTGGCGTTGCGTTTCTCCGGATTCCGCTCCACCCGGGCCCCTTCCTGCAGGGCTTCGAGATTCTGGTGGGAAAGGCGGTCATAATCGGGAAAGCGGGATGTATCGAAATAGATGCCGTCCCGGGTCCTGTAGGTATACCCCTTCTCCTCCAGCGTCCGGATCAGCTGGATCTGGTCGGGAATGGTGTCGGTGGCCCGGCACCAGATATCCGGCTGCAGCAGGTTGAGGTGGTCCATATCCTTTTTGAATTCCCGGGTGTAGTATTCGGCAATCTCCCAGGCACTGCGTCCCTCCCGGGAGGCGCCTCTTTCCAGTTTGTCCTCTCCCATATCCCGGTCGCCGGTCAGGTGGCCCACATCGGTGATATTCATGACATGCTTGACCGTAAGGCCATTGTAGCGCAGGGTCCGTTTCAGGATATCCTCAAACACATAGGTCCGCAGATTGCCGATGTGGGCATAATTGTAAACAGTGGGGCCGCAGGTGTAGAGACCGACATGGTCTGGAAACAGCGGCTGAAATTCTTCCTTGTTCCGGGTCAGGCTGTTGTAGAGATAGATTTTCATGGTCACTTTCACAAAAAGATCGATTCTTGTAATAAATTCCCTGTCATGGCAGGCGCACGAATATGCCGTTTCCCGTCCGTGTCACCGGCAGGAATGTCTGTGATTCATTTTTCTGCCGGTACATTCCGGATCACAGCGGAAAAGGAAATGCCCTGTTTTTCCCAATGTAATGAAAAACGGCGGGAAATGCAAACATTCTCCGGATGGCTGTATCTGATTTATCCGGAGTTTCGGGCGGTCTTTTTGGATTGAAGCGCCGGATTTCTTTCCTGCCGCTGCCGAAGATACGCATAAAGCCCCAGACCGGCTATAATCATCAGAAAACAGAGCACCTGGCCCATGGAAAAAGAGAGAAAAACAAATTGGAGATGCTCGTCCGGTTCCCGGAAAAATTCAATGAAGAACCGCACCGTGCCATATCCGATCAGGTAAAAGGCGAGCATGGCGCCCCGGGTCCGGATACGGTTCCGCAGTGTCCACAGGACCGCAAAAAGAAAAATACCTTCAAAGAAAGCCTCGTACAACTGGGACGGGTGACGGAGCTGGTCCGACGGGGCCCGGGGAAAGTACATGCCGAGGGGCATGTCGGTGACCCGGCCGTAGAGTTCCCCGTTGATAAAATTGCCGATGCGGCCGAAGGTGTAGCCCAGCGGAACCACCGGTGCATACAGATCGCAGATACTCCAGAAATCGAGCCCGGTCTTTCGTGCATAGACAATGGCGGCGACGATCACGCCGATGAGTCCGCCGTGGTAGGACATACCCGAGATGCCGGTAAACCGGACCCCGCCGGAGAACTCGAAGGGCAGAACAATCTCCAGGGGGTGGCGCAGATAGTAGCCGGGATTGTAAAAGAACACATAGCCGAGCCGTCCGCCGATCAGAACGCCGATGATCATGGCGGTGGTCAGGGCTTCCACCTGTTCTTTCGTGATGCCAAACCGGTCTTCCCGGCGGCTCCGGTACAGGCCCAGCCAGTAAATGAGGCCGAAGGCCACCAGATACATCAGTCCGTAGTACTGCAGCCGGAAGCTGCCGATCTGGAAAATGACCGGGTCCATGTGCGCCGGTATATGCTGCCACCAGTGCCAGAATTCGTTGATCATATGATTACGTCAGGGTGTCCCGTCCGCTGGAAGGTAAAAAGAAAAGATCAGTTTACACAGAAACGGCATTCAGGGCAATGGGCATACAGAAAAAAAGTCGGATCGGGTGACCCTGCGGAAAGCGGGGACGGGGAGGCCGGATCGTTTTCCGGCTTTCCTTCCCTTCTGCCGCGCAGCTGTTTTGCATCTGTGGAATGATAAAATGGCGGGAGCAGAGCAAACCATTAG
>JBEPXL010000367.1:0-1378 GCA_041641935.1 Desulfobacteraceae bacterium
GCCTGGTGGTGGCTGATCCTGCTGGTTCTGGGGGCAGGCGTCTATGGCATCTATCGCTATCTGCAGACACCGGCCGGACGAAGGCAGCTGGATTCATGGAAACTCCGGCTGCCGATGGTTGGGGATCTGGTCCGCAAAATCGAAGCCGCCCGGTTTGCCCGGACCCTGGGAACCCTTTCCCGCAGCGGGGTATCCATGCTGCTGGCACTGAATCTGGTGCGGGATATCATCGGTAACAGCCTGATGGTGGATGCCCTGAAACGGGTGTATGAACGGGTCAAGGAAGGAGATCGCCTTTCCAAGTCCCTCGCGGACAGCAATATTTTCCCCTCTCTCGCCGTTCAGATGATCACCGTCGGTGAAGAGTCGGGGCGGCTGGATGAAATGCTGCTCAGAGTTGCGGAAAATTATGAAAAAAATGTTCGCAATACAGTGAAGCGCCTGATCAGTTTTCTGGAACCGGCCATGATTCTCGGCATGGGACTGGTCGTCGGCTTTATCGTGATTTCCATGCTCATGGCCATCTTCAGTATGAATGACATGCCGCTGTAGCGGTCTGGGAGTAGATACCTCTATGAGATTACCGGCGAAAGAACAGAATGCAAAGGAAGGGTTTACCCTGATTGAACTGCTTATCGTAATGGTCATTCTGGGACTTCTGGCGGCCCTTGTGGGGCCAAAGATGTTCGGCAAGACAGAAAAAGCCATGCAGAGTACCGCCAAATCGCAGATATCGCTTTTTGAAACCGCCATTGACACCTATCGGCTGGATGTCGGTAAATTCCCCTCAACGGAACAGGGGCTCCGGGTGCTGCGGGAGCGTCCGCAGGGCCTCGATAAATGGGACGGACCTTATCTTCCCAAGGAGATTCCCCTTGATCCCTGGGGCAATCCCTATGACTATCGTTCCCCCGGAGAACATGGCGCTTATGATATTATTTCCTATGGTGCGGACGGCCAGCCCGGCGGTGAAGGGTCGGATATGGATATCGTCAACTGGAAAAATGTCGGTGGATGATCCGGAACAGGGTTCAGAATGGAAGCAATCCGGCAGGGACGGATGGACCTGCAGCATCCGGTTCGGGTTTTACTCTTTTTGAAATGCTGATCGTTCTGGTCATCATGAGCCTGACCGCAGCCTTTGTTGTTCCGCAACTGGCCGGTTCACTGACCAGAATGAATGCCCGGTCGGCTGCCGGTAAAATCTCTGCCGCCCTTCGGTATGCCCGGAGTCAGGCGGTTGCAGAACGGATTCCCTATCTTTCCGATTTTGATCTGCGTGCGAACCGGCTGACGGTGAAACAATATCAGCCGGAAAAGGAAGAAAGTACTGCCGAGACGGGCGTTGTGCAGAGTGAATACGATCTTCCGGACGACG
>JBEPXL010000367.1:1388-4406 GCA_041641935.1 Desulfobacteraceae bacterium
GTGCTGCTGGAGGTCGATCCGGCATACACCCGGCAAAAGGCCGGAACAGATTCTTACGCCATCCTGTTTTATCCTACCGGCGGCAGCAGCGGCGGTGAAATACGGGTCCGGGATGAATCAGAGAGAACATGGACTGTGACCGTCGATCTGGTCACCGGGGCCGTTCGGTTGCAGGAATGATCCGTCGTTTTTTTAAGAACAGCGCCGGGTTCACGCTGGTTGAGACGCTGACCGCGATGATGATCCTGGCGATTTCCCTGACTGCGATCCTTCAGATTTTTTCCGGCGGCCTCCGTGCAAGCCGCGTCTCCGACGAATATACACGGGCTATTTTTCATGCACGGGAAAAAATGGATGAATTCCTCCTGCTGGACCGGATGCGGGATGAGGAACTGCAGGGGACTTTTCCCGACGGTTATGAATGGACTGCCCGCATCGTCCGCATGGAAACTGAAAACAACACAGACGAGGCTGCTGACCTGCCTGTTGACCTGTTTGGCATCGTTGTAACCGTGTTCTGGAACGTTGGCGATCAGGAAAAGCAGTTTGAAATCAGCACCCTGCATCTGGCGGATGGAATCGGTGCAGAAGATGCAGAATAGCCGGGAAGAACGGCAATTACGGCAACAGGCTGGTTTCACCCTGCTGGAACTCCTGATTTCCCTGACGATCACCGCTGTTATCGTCACCATCGTGTTTGGAGGACTCCGTGTCGGTGTACGGGCATGGGAAAAAGGAGAGAGGGATATTGAATTTCAGGATCGCTACAGGAATGTGCTGAATCTGCTCCGGCGACAGATTATTTCAGTTTATATTCCACCGGAAAATACAAAACCGGAAACAGAACAGACTCTCTTTTATTTTGCAGGAGAAAGAAATTCACTGTCCTTTGTTTCCCATCGTTCACTGTTCCCACCGAATGCCCCCGCACGTATGGCAGGCAATGCCGGTATGGTGTATGTGCAGTATCGTATTTCAGAAGAGGCCGGTGGTAAACGACTTGCTGTATACGAAAAAAGACCGGATTTTGCCCCGGAGAGTAGACTGCCGGAGCCTGCCGCCGCTGGAGATGATGACTTTTATGAATTGATCGACGGGGCAGGGGACATACAATTTGAGTATCTGAAGGTCGAAAATGTGGATACGGAAACCGGTGTGCCGGAATGGTTCTGGCAGTCCTCATGGAATTCGGATGAAGAGAAATCATATCCCCGCGCCGTTCGAATTTCCTTTCAGGCGGAGGCGGCATCCCCGCCGGTGCATGTCGTGGTTCCTGTTGATAAAAATGAATTCTCCTGACCTTGTTCGGAATGAACGGGGAATCGCCCTTTTTATTGTTCTGTGGGTTCTGGTTCTGCTGTCGGTGATTGCCGGGGAATTTTCCCATGCCATGCGGACGGCGGTGAATATTACCCGCAACTTCAAAGAGGAAACGGAAGCATACTATATTGCCAGAGCCGGTGTAAATGCCGCTCTCAAAAAACTGATCCGCCAGGAAACCCGCCCCCGGCGCAATGTTTCCATTGAAACATCTGATAAAAGCCCGGGAGATGAAGACTGGCGTGTGAATACCACCATACCGCCGGTTCCCTTTGCGTCCGGAAAATTCCAGATACGCATTGAAAACGAAAGCGGGAAAGTGAACATCAATGCGGCGGGAGTGCCACTGCTCCGTGTCATGCTGGACCGTTTCGATCTCATGGATGCAGAAAAAGATATCATCGTGGATTCCATCATCGACTGGCGGGACACGGACAGCTTTCACCGTGTGAACGGCGCAGAAGATGATTACTATGAGGGCCTTGCGGAACCCTATGAAGCACGGGATGCACCGTTTCTTTCCGTCTCCGAACTGCTCCTGGTCCGCGGTGTGACGCCTGCCATATTTTATGGCGGGCTGAATGAGATGGTTACGGTTCATGCCGGAGAGAGCGGCGGCAGTGGCGGGAGTCTGATATTCGGTGGTGGCGGTGCAAGCCGGCGACAGGGACAGAACCGGATTAATATCAACGCCGCTTCTCCTCAACTCCTGGATGCACTCCCCGGTATTGGACCTGAGCAGATTCAGGCCATACAGAATTACCGGGCTGAAAAGGATTTTGAGGCCGTTTCCGATTTGCAGGCCGTCGTGGGGCCGGATCGATATGCGGCAATTTCTCCCTATATTATGCTGGAAAATACATCATTTTTTACCATCCGCTCAACCGGAATGATCAGTGAAAGCCCTGTGCAAAGTGCAGTGAACGTTCTGGCTGAAATAGATCCGCAGCTGGAAAGAAAATTCCGGATTGTCCAGTGGATCGAAGAATAAACGCCGACGGCGAATGCAGGTGGTTTTTTGCTATTTCAAACCAGTGTAGGCGTAGATATACGTCCCGACAGAGTTGCCGTTGTCTGTTTAAAACAAACAGTCAGCGGAATCCGGCTATCGGCCCATTCACTGTTTACGCTGAATCAGGAAAGAGATGACCGGGAACGTCTCAATGGATTTTCGGAGTGGTTACACTCCTTTTTAAAGGAAAATAAGGTTGCCGGCCGGGGAATGCCGGATATTTATATCGGCGTTCCGAGGGAACTGGCCGTCATCAAAAAGATTCAGCTTCCGCTGGCTGTAAAAGAGAATCTGTACTCAGCCGTCCGTTTTGATCTGGATAAGCATGTTCCCCTTCCCGCAGATGAAGTCTGCTTCGACTGTCACATTCTGGCGGAAGACAAGACAGAAAATCAACTGCATATCCTGCTTGTCATCGCCAGGAAAAAGGATGTGATGCGGTATCTGGAACAGATGGATACCCTCGGCAGAATCGCAGGCATCGATCTCTCCGCTGCGGGACTTGTCAATTTTCTGGAGTATCGTCCGGAACAGAGCTTTTCTGAAACCGAGATTGCTGACATCATCCGGAGCCGGAATGGAGGGGCGCATCAGCTGGATGTTACCGGTTCAGGACTTCCGACACCGGATCTGGCCCCGGCATTCGGTCTTGCCCTGAAAGGGTTGACCACTGTCCCGGTTGATCT
>JBEPXL010000368.1:0-4405 GCA_041641935.1 Desulfobacteraceae bacterium
CCTCGGGCTGGGGCGAAATCCACAGCGGATTCTCCTCCATCTGGTTGTTCTGGCCCTGGAGCCGGGTCGGGTAGCCGAAATCGACCAGCAGGTTCCCCGGATTCATTTCCAGTCCCCAGACGCCCATCAGCCGGTTCAGGGAAGAGGGACGGGGGCTGCTGCCGGCCGATGCATCGGTAATGGCCAGGGGATCCAGAAAGGCGATGAGACTGCCGCCCCGGAGGACGTACTGATCCACGGCATACTGCAGACCTTCGCTCATATCCTTCGGGTGGACCAGCAGAAGCAGGTCCGTCTCCGGCGGAATTTCCGTGTCAGTCGCAGGGATCTCTTCCACATCATAGGTTTTCCGCAGTTCCTGAACAAAGAGCCAGGGTTCCGCCCCCTGCTGGGGCCGTCCCATGTTGAGAGACGGCGAACCGAATACCGGAAGGCCGCTGATGACGGCGATCTGCGGTTTTTCCGGGGACTGAACCCGGGAAATGATCCGGGTGATGTCATACTCCAGCTGCTGTTCCCGGGTCGGATCGAGCATGGGGATCACCTCCTCCTGATCCGCGGCCAGGGCCACCAGCCCGAAGTAGGCGGTTTCACCGGTCGGCAGGGGCGCGCCCTCCAGACCGTATTTCTGGGCCCACTCCTCGGCTTCGGAATCCGGCTCCGGATTATAGACTTCCAGTTCCACCTTTCCGTCACTGTACCGTTCATATTCTTTCAGAAAGTCGCGCATCCGGCGGGCATAGGTTTTGATATGGACCGGCATCCCGGTCATGTCCCGGCTGTAGAAAAACTTGAGGGTCACCTCCTGGTCCAGACTGCGCAGGATCTCTTTGGACCCTTCATTGAGAGAGTAAAGGTTGTCTTCGGTGGCGTCCCAGCGGAGATTGACCTCCGCAAAGATGACGTTGACCAGTACCAGAATGACCAGTACCAGAACCAGCCCGCCCGCCGAAAGCAGGGATCTGCCCCGGAAGGACGGGGTCGGTGTTTTCTGTTCAGACATCTTCAAATATCCTCCTTGTGATACATGGGCTGATACGGAATCAGGTTCGCCGTGTTTGGATGATGGTGGCGGTGGCAAAGAGCATGAAAAAGACGACCGACAGGAAGTAGACCACATCCCGCAGGTCCAGAACGCCCCGCTGCATGGCGACAAAGTGGGAAAAAAAGCTGAGTCCGGATACGGTGCTGATGAGCCAGCGGGGAGCCCAGCCGGAGAGCACCTCCGTCACCGGCGGAAAGCCCGCCAGAATGAAGAAGAGACAGATCACCACGGCCAGAATGAAGCTGATGACCTGGCTCCGGGTCAGGGAGGAGGTCATGCCGCCGACGCTGAGAAAGGCCCCGGCCATGAAAAAACTGCCGAGGTAGCCGCAGAAAATGGCCCCCATGTCCGGATCCCCCAGGTAGATCACCGTCAGCACCATCGGAAAGGTCAGCAGAAGGGCGATGCCGATAAAGGCCCATGCCGCCAGAAACTTGCCGATGATGGTTTCCCAGACGGTCAACGGGTAGGTGAGCAGCAGTTCCACGGTTCCCATCCGCCGTTCTTCGGCCCAGAGCCGCATGGCCACGGCCGGAATCAGAAACATGTAGACCCAGGGATGCCACTGGAAAAAGGCCTGGAGATCGGCCTGTCCCATTTCAAAGAAATTGCTGAGATAAAATGTAAAAAAACCGAGCAGCAGAAGAAATATGGCGATAAAGACGTAGGCGACGGGGGAGCCGAAGTAGGCCGTAAACTCCCGCTTGAAGATCGCCCGCACGTGTGTGATCGCTTCACTGGTATTCATGGCGCACCTGCATAATGGTTGTGATGTTACATGGTCAGCCGGATGATCCGGTTCGAAAAGGACACCCCGTCAGGTGGTGATGTCCCGGAATACGTCGTCCAGCCGTCCCTGTTCCACAAAAAGGGAGGAGGGTTCGTACTGGTGGGCCGAAAGGGTGGCCATCACCGACCGGGCGACAAGGGAATGGGAATTCCGGGGAAAGACGCGGATGGTCAACTGCTCCGGCGTCCGGTCGATCAGCGCGGCGCGGCCCACGCCGTCGGCGGACTGGAGACAGGCCAGCACCTTTTCCGGTTCCGCCGCCGGAACGGTGACGGTGACAGCGCCGTGAAGGGTGGAGCGCGTCCGGAGATGCTGCGGGGTGTCATCGGCGACAATCCGGCCTTCGGCGATAATGATGGCGCGGGTGCAGACCGCATCCACCTCGTCCAGGATATGGGTCGACAGGATGATCGCCTTTTCGGCGCTCATCTGCCGGATCATCTGCCGGACCTCGTGTTTCTGGTTCGGGTCCAGCCCGTCGGTGGGTTCGTCCAGAATCAGGTACTCGGGATCATGCAGGATACTCTGGGCGAAACAGACCCGCTGCCGGTATCCTTTGGAGAGGGTGCTGATGGTCTGGTACTCCACACCGGTGAGAAAACACTTTTCGAGGGTTTCTCCGACCCGCGTTTTCCGGTCCGCGCCTTTGAATCCCCGGATTTCGGCACAGAAGTCGAGGTAGCCGGAGACGCTCATGTCCGGATAGACCGGTGCGTTTTCCGGCAGGTATCCGAATTTTTTCCGGGCGGCCACCGGTTCCGCCAGAATGTCATGGCCGCCGATCACTGCCGTGCCCGACGAAGGCGGAATAAAGCCGGTGATCATCCGCATGCTGGTGGACTTGCCTGCGCCGTTGGGGCCGAGAAAGCCGAGTATTTCTCCCTTTTCCACCGTAAAGGAGACGTCATCCACGGCTTTCTTGGCGCCGAAGAATTTTGTCAGATGCTGTACTTCAATCATCGGTGTTCCTGTGCTCCTTGAGGTTTTGGGTATGCTAAACCGCCTGCCGGTATCCGTCAGCGGGTTGTTTCATGAACGGGTGAGAAAAAAGGTATATAAAATTGTCTATGTTTTGATTCTTGTCAAGTCTCAATTTTACCTGCACCGCATCAGGGACCGGAAACGGCCATCCTGAACGTTCCGTTCCGGCTTGTGTTGATTTGCCCTGCAAGTTCTGTTATACAGGCCGCTTCAACACTGACCGAGAAAGGACATCTGCATAATGAACGACAAAGGAAATACTTCCGGTATTCCCCACCTGGTATGGAACTTTTTTGCTTCCATCCGGCTGACGGTGGTGGTGCTGCTGGTTCTGGCCGCCACCTCGATTATCGGAACCTTGATTCCCCAGAACCAGGAACTGGGGGCCTATCTCCAGAGCTACGGCGAAACCCTGTTCCGCATTTTCTATACATTTGACCTGTTCGACATGTACCGTTCCTGGTGGTTCCAGTTTCTGATTCTGATGCTGACCGCCAACATCATTGTCTGTTCCATTGACCGCCTTGTGTCGCTGCGGAAGATTCTGTTTGTAAAAAACCCGAAATTCCGGCTGTCCATGTTTCAGAAATCTTCCAGCCGGGAGGAATTCAAGGTCTCCAGACCGACCGGCGAACTCAAGGATACCTGTACGGACCGGATTCGCCGCCGGTTCCGGTATGTCCGCACCGAACCGACGGACAACGGCTATGTCATCTTCGCGGAAAAAGGCCGCTGGACCCGGCTCGGGGTCTACATTGTGCACCTGAGTGTGATCTTTCTCCTGGTCGGAGCGCTGATCGGTTCGCTGTTCGGATTTGACGGCTTTGTCAATATCCCCGAAGGCGAAACGGTGGACACCATCCGTCTCCGGAACAGCAACCAGACGCTCCCCCTCGATTTTGCCATCCGGTGCGAGAATTTTGAGGTCTCCTTCTATCCCTCGGGAATGCCGAAGGAATACCGCTCCCATCTGGTGATCATCGAGGACGGACAGCCGGTTTTCGAAAAAGATATCATCGTCAATGACCCTCTCCGCTATAGCGGGGTCAGCATTTACCAGTCAAGCTACGGTCCCATGCCCCCGGATACGGCGACCCTGCGGGCAAGCGGTGTTACCCTTTCCGCTGCCAGCCGGGATTCCAACATGGTCTACTCCCTCAAGGCCATGCCCGGTGAACCGGTCAAACTACCCGAAGGCAGGGGAACCTTTACCGTAAAGGAATTTATGCCCTCCTACCTCTTCATGGGACAGCGGGATCTGGGAGAGACGCTGTACGGCGTCCTGACGCCCCCGTCCGGTGAACCGGTCGATGTCTATCTGCCCCTCCGTTTTCCCCGGTTCGACCGGATGCGGCAGGGCAATGATTTCATCTTTACCGTGCAGGGGTATGAAGAACGGTTCTACACAGGGCTCCAGGTCAACCGGGATCCCGGCGTTCCCCTGGTCTATCTTGGTTTTGTCATGATGATTGTCGGGTGCTACATTACCTTTTTCATGTCTCATCAGCGGCTTGCCGTTGAAGTGACTTCTTCCGGCAAGGAAAGCCGGATCGCTGTGGCGGGCACGGCCAACAAAAATCCCGTCGGCA
>JBEPXL010000369.1:0-4403 GCA_041641935.1 Desulfobacteraceae bacterium
TGCGTGGATGCTGACGGATGAAGCCTATAATGAATTCACCAACGGAACGGGGGGAAATCCGAACCGGGACATTATTCAGGAACTGGTGAACAAGGGGGTGGGTATCGAATTATGCTCCCAGACCATGAAGCACAACGGCTGGACAAAAGAGGACATCCTGCCGGTTGTAACCATTGTTGTGGATGCCTATTCCCGGCTTGTGGACCTGCAGCAGGACGGATTTGCCTATATCAGGTTCTGAGGGGCTGCAAAGGGGGGAATCAGATCATCTGTCCCCCCCTTCCGCAATATACATGGATCGGCTATTTCTCATCCGGCAGCCGGATCACCGTCACCGGCGTCTTGCACCGGCGGACCACCCGGCG
The DNA here is from genome assembly GCA_041641935.1 of Desulfobacteraceae bacterium. GTDB lineage: Bacteria > Desulfobacterota > Desulfobacteria > Desulfobacterales > Desulfococcaceae > JBEPXL01. Next base: position 366 of record JBEPXL010000369.1, read on the forward strand.
GGCGATGTTTCCCATAAAAGCGTCGGCCATGAACCCCTGTCCGTGACTTCCCATGACGACCATGTCATAGCGATTGTTTTCCACTTCCCGCAGAATTTCCTCCGCCGGATATCCCTCCCGGACAATGGTATTCTCCACAAGAAACTGACAGTCCTTCATTTCCGTGGCGGCTTCCTCGCAGAACGCCTCCATCTGAGTGCGGACCTTCTCCTGAAAGCCCGCCGCTTTCTCCCGGTGCAGCTCATCCCATTTGTCCTGGCCGATATAATCCAGCAGCAGACTCCTGCCGGTCGCGGGAATCCCCTCGATCACATGCATCAGAGATAATTTGGCGTCGAACCGGTTGGCCATCAGGGCGGCGTACTGGAACGCATACCGGGCGTGTTCGGAAAGATCGGTCGGAAAGAGTATCTTCTGGATGGTTGGCAACATGATGGACCTCCGTCGGTGTTGTTGTTGATTCAGATCACTTCCATGATCACAAGGTAATGCCGGAAATCACGCGGCACAAGTTCGCAGACAGAGGCGGTCCCGGAATCGCCGTGCCTATTCCAGTACAAACACAATCAGTTCCCTGGGTCCGTGGACTCCGAAGGCAAGCGTCAGTTCAATGTCGGCGGTTTTGGACGGTCCGGAAATGAGAACCGCATTGGTCGGCATTCCGCTGATCCACTGCCCGGCCTGCATGGCTTCGTCGAATGTGTTGTAGATCCGCCCTGCCTCCAGAACGGCGATATGGATCGGCGGAATCAGGGACATCAGCCGCGGTTCCGTTTCGTCGGGCCAGAGAATCAGCGTTCCGGGATCGGCAATGGCGCCCCGCGTGGTGGTAATGGCGGCATCTGTCCGGTAAAAAAGCGTCTCCTTGAAGGTTTCGATCTCTCCTTCGTAGAGCGTCAGGGACGGAAGCCCTTCCCTGTCTTCCTGCCAGGCCTTTGTCACCGCCTTCCCCACATACGTCTCCGGCGCATACAGAAGCGTCTTCAGGTTCCGCTTGCGCAGCACCGTTTTCAGTTCATCGGTCCAGGTGGCGGCCGGCACCACATGGACTTCGCTCCGGACCGCTTCCATCAGCCGTTTCAGCTTTTCAACCTTCTCTTCATGGTTCAGGGGCGTTTTCGGCGGCAGTTCCGGTGACGGGAACTCCTTTGCCGCCGGCGGAACCGCTTTCCGCAGACGGTCGAAAATGCGATCGCGGGCGGTATCACTCATATTCCACTCCTTCCATCTGCACCTGTTCATGGAGACTCTTTTTCGCAAACCTCGGCCTGGTCCGGACACTGGTCCATGCCTTCAGCGGCCCGATCCGGGGGAGGTATTTGCCGAAGAGCCCCGCCATTTTCATGCTCAGCAGGTTCAGCAGGGGAACCCGGTTGACCAGTTCCCAGCCTTTCCAGACCAGCACTTCCGGGAGATTCCATTTGTGACCGTGACCGGGCACTACCCCTGTCAGATCATAATTCTCGTCCCGCATCCGGCGGATCAGTTCCGGAATGGGAATCTTGACCGGGCAGACTTCGCCGCAGGCGTCACAGAGGCTGGAGGCCGTCGCCAGTACGCCGGTCCGGTGCAGCCCCTCGATCTGGGGCGTCAGGATCTCGCCGATGGGGCCGGGGTAGACGAACCCGTAGGCATGACCGCCGATGCGGGTGTAGACCGGACAGTGGTTGAGGCATGTGCCGCACCGGATGCACTGGAGGGTCTGCCGGAGCTGGGGTTCGGCCAGAATCCGGGACCGGCCGTTGTCCAGAAGGATCAGGTGGATTTCTTTGGGCCCGTCCTTTTCCCCCGGTTTCCGCGGGGAGGTGATCATGTTGAAATAGGTGGTAATGAGCTGCCCCGTGGCCGATCCGGTCAGCAGCCGGAGCAGGGGAGGGACATCGGAGAGTTTCTCCACCACCTTTTCCAGCCCCATGACGGCGATGTGAACCGGCGGAACGGTGGTGCACATCCGCCCGTTGCCTTCATTTTCCACCAGACACAGGGTTCCGGTTTCGGCCACCGCCATGTTGACACCGGAGAGTCCCACGTCTCCTTCGTAGAACTTGTCCCGCAGGGTCTTCCGGGCCAGTGCGTTCAGTTCCTCCACCTTTTCGGTATAGGGCGCACCGGGTATCTTTTCATGAAAGAGCCGTGAAATCTGGTCCTTGTTCTTGTGAATGGCCGGCACAATGATATGGGACGGCGTCTCCCCGGCGAGCTGAATGATGAACTCGCCCAGGTCCGTCTCCATTACCTCGAAGTTGTGTTCCTCCAGAAACCGGTTCAGGTGCATCTCTTCCGAGACCATTGACTTGCCCTTGACCATCCGGGTGGCGTTGTGGGACTGCATGATCTCCAGCACGATCCGGTTGGCCTCGCCGGTGGTTTCGGCCCAGTGGACATGGATGCCGTTTTCGGTGCACTTCCGCTCCAGGCGCTCCAGCAGTTCCGGCAGTTTCCGCAGCGCCCGCTGGCGGATGGCATTTCCCACGGCCCGGAGCTGTTCGGTTTCGATCTCGTCGGTGAAGACCGCCTTCCGTTTGAGGATCATGCTCCCCATGGCAAAGTCGAAGTTGGCCCGGAGCTGCGGGTCATTCAGTGCCGCAACCACATTTTTCTGAAAATCAAAATTCTGCTGGTGTTCAGCCATTGATCCGCTCCCATATAAATTCGGCGATATGTCGGCCATTGACCGGAACGTTTCCCTTTTCCATGGTGCCGGTGATGTTCATCAGGCAGCCGCAGTCGCCGGAGATGACCTCCCCGGCCCCGGTCTGGCGGATATCGGCCACCTTGTCGGCCACCATCGCCGCTGAAATTTCCGGCTGCTTGACAGAGAAGGTTCCGCCGAAGCCGCAGCACTGATGCTCTTTTTCCAGTTCCACCAGTTCCACATTCTGCAACTGGCGGAGCAGCGCCTTCGACTCCCGGATCACATTCATTTCCCGCATGGCGTGACACGACGAGTGCCACGTCACCCGCATCGGTTCGCCCCGGTCTTCCAGTTTAACCCGGAGAACATGAACCATGAACTCGGTCCACTCGAAGACCCGGTCTGCAAAGGCGGTGATCCGGTCGTGATCGTCTGCCCCGGCAAAGAGCAGGGGATAGTGTTTCCGCATCATTCCGGCGCAGGAGCCCGAGGGAACGACAATGGGATATGGTTTTGTAAAGGTGTCCAGCTGTTTCCGGGCCACTGCCCTTGCCTCTTTCCGGAAGCCGGAGTTGTAGGCCGGCTGGCCGCAGCAGGACTGGCTCCGGGGGAACACCACCTGGACCCCCTCCCGCTGTATCAGGCGGATGGCTGCCATACCGGCGTCGGGATAGGCCATGTCGACCAGGCAGGTTCCGAAAAAATAGACTTTTTCCGGTTTTTCAGGATAATTCCGCATGGCGCCTCTTTATTCAGAATTCAGAAGGTTGAACAGGGACAGGGAGCGGCAGGCTGCTGCGCTCCCTGTCCCTCGGGATTGTTATCTGTCTGCTGTCATGAACCGAAGAAAATCGACGGCAGCCAGGTGACCAGCTGCGGAAACAGGCAGAGAACCGCAATCCCCACAAGCTGGAGAAGAACAAACGGGATAATTCCCCTGTAAATGTGCATCATCGTATACTCCGGCGGCGCCACACCCTTGTAGTAAAAGAGGGCATATCCGAAGGGCGGCGTCAGAAAGGAGGTCTGCAGGTTGACGCACATGAGCATGGAAAACCAGAGCGGGTCGAAGTCCAGTTCCATGGCGATGGGCATAAAGATCGGAACCGTCACCAGCAGAATGGCGGCCCAGTCAATGAACATGCCCATGAGAAAGACGATCAGCATCATGATGAACAGGACGACATACCGGTGAAGACCGCTCCCGATCAGAAGATCGGCCACCACATCACCGCCGCCCATGCTCAGAAAGACAGAGCTGAAAAATTTTCCCCCTATGAAGAGCATCATTACCATGGCGGTGGTCTTCATGGTGGAAAAGCAGGAATACTTAATCACGTCCCATGTGAATTTTCTGTTGAACATGGCCAGGACCGCGGCCCCGGTGGCGCCCAGTCCTGCCG
>JBEPXL010000370.1:0-4389 GCA_041641935.1 Desulfobacteraceae bacterium
CGTATCGGCAGCGGTCCGGGCCGCCACATGGGCGTCGTTTTCACACAGGAAGGCCAGTATCAGGGGTGCGTCTTCCTCCAGAAAAGAGGTTTCCAGCACCTCGATCTGGGCGGACAACTGCTTGATCGTGAGATGACTGAGGGAGATGGCCGCGACCGGGCACACTCCCATGCAGTTGCCGCACTGGCGGCACTTGGTCAGATCCGGTTCCGGGAATTCCTTTTTGTCATATCGGTAGGAGGCATAGGGGCACTCCTCCACGCAGCGCTTGCACTGATCACATTTGGTCTTGTCCACCACCGGGTACTCAGGGGCAATGGTAACGGCGCCTTCCAGGTAGTTCAGGGCCTTCATCGCGGCCCGATGGGTGGATTCGATAGACTGGGACACATTCATGGGGCTCCGGGCACAGCCGCCGCCGAGGATGCCGGTGCGCTGGCTTTCTTCCGGAAAGCACTGGTAATGACCTGCCAGGAATCCGTAGTCGTTTCGGGGAAGCCCCACGGTCTCGGCGAAATCGGCACCGGCCCGGGACGGCTGCATCCCCCCGGCCAGAACCAGAAGGTCCAGCTCGGCGTTCACCGGGGCGCCGGAAAAGGTGTCCTCGGCGGTCACCGATAGTTTTTCGCTGTTGCCGTTCGGCCCGGTAACTTTGGGGAATCCGCGTACAAAGACCACATTCCCGGCCTGGCGGACCTGTCGGTACAGGTTTTCCTCGAAACCGGGACACCGGATATCCTGATAAAACACATAGTACCGGGTGTCGGATTGAATGGTTTTCAACTGCATGATCTGTTTGAGCGTGGCGCTGCAACAGACGCTTGAGCAATATTCAAGATGCCGGCTGTCCCGACTGCCGGCGCATTGAACGAATCCGACAGTGTCGAGACCGATATCCGGGAGGTCCGTTCCGGTTGCATCAGGTGCGGGCTTCAGCGCTACCGCCCCGGTCAAATGTGACAGGAGAAGCTCCATCTCCAGATTGCCGATGACGTTGGTATATTTTCCGTAACCGTACTCGTCCAGCTTCGTCAGCGGATAGGCGTCCCATCCGGTAGCGGCCAGAACCGCGCCGGTCGTGACCGTCTCCTCCACCGGGGTCTGATCCAGTCGAATCGCTCCGGTGGGGCATGCGCCTTCGCAGGCCCGGCATTCCGGCGGACAGGCCTTTCGCTCGATAACGTAGGTTTCAGGAAACGGAAACGGCACGGACGGATGAATCGCCTTTCGGGTTTGTTTGATATAACTTCCCAGCCCCTTTTCCCTCTGAAACGGCGGTTCGTCCTGAACCCCATCCGTATACACCGGCAGATCCACGGGGCACACCGCCATGCAGGCTCCGCAGGCGTTGCATCGATCAGGATCCACATGGCGCGGTTCCGTTTGAAGGCGCACCCGGAAATTACCCGCCTCGCCCTCTATCGACACCGGTCTGGCAAGGGTATGCAGGGTCAACCGGTCGGATGTCTTCAGGTTCTTCAGGACAAACTCGAGGCCGCAGTGGGGATCGCACAGAAGCGGGTAGAAGCGGGAGAGCAGCGCAACCTTGCCGCCCACCCCGCTCTGTTGTTCCACCAGATGCACCTGCTTGCCGCGTTCGAGAAGGGAGGCGGCGGCATGGAGCCCGGATATCCCCGCGCCCACGATCATCACGGCGTCGGAGGCGGGGATTTCCAAAGGCTCCAGGGGTTTCAGAAGCCGAACCCGCGCCAGGGCCATTTTGACCAATGTCAGGACCTTGGCGGTGAGGCGCGGTTTCGGCGCCCGATTCGGCGCGATGCCTTGTTCTGTCAGGTCGCACCACTCATTCAGATAGGGGTTCATGCCGGCCTCGGCCAGAAATCCCTTGAGTTTCTGTTTCTGGCAGGCTGTAAACCGGCCGATCCAGAGTGCACGATCCATATCCCCGGCTGCGAGGGCCTCACGGACGGTCTTTAAAAAACCTTCAGACCAGAGATCCGGGATCATTTCGCAGCGTTCAACCTGTTTCAGCCTGCCGATCTTTTCCATCAACGTCTTCAGATCGACCGTCTCTTCGAACCAGTCACCGGGAAAGGCAAGGAATACACCGATTTTCGGGCTTGTTTTGTTCATTCTTCGGTCCGGGTCTTGAAGCGGAATCGCTCCACTTTGCCGTTGATATCAATGGACGTCCAGGTGATGGAGTTGGCGCCCATCATGGGAACCAGCTTCGCGCCATGGTACCCCAACTGGTAGGGCATGCGGGTTTCAATGGCACCCACCGGACATATTTTGGTGCAGGACATGCAGTCCCAGCAATCGCTGGTTTCCCGGCAGAACGCCTTGCTGTTCTCCCCGAGGGTCATCAGATCGCCGGGGCAGACCTGCTCGCAGAGGGGTTCGTCCTGGGCTTTGCAGCCGTCGCATTTTTCAAAGTTCACTCTCGGAGCCATATGTCAATTCCTCCTGTGTTTGTATTAAGCGCTGTATCGGTCGCCGGGTACGATCTGCTCGTACGGGCGGGTGAAGGTCTCGATGGCGCCGGTCTCCTTGTTAAGTCGGCTTTCCACGAAACAATCGTATTCCGGATCGGTTTCCGGATAATCCGCACGGGTCTGCCATCCCTGCCATCGGGTTTCTTTACGAAATTTCAGATGATGGGAGACCACTTCGGCCACATCCAGGCGGTCGATGACTTCATGGACGCTCATCAGGTCATGAAGATCGGCGGCATGGAGATACTCAATCTGGTTTTTGAGCATATTTAAATGCCGAAGCGCATAATCAAGCCGTTCTTCGTTGGTGCGGTAGTACTGGGAGGTGCCGCCGGCATATTCATCCATGAGCCGCTGAAGGCGTTCTTCCATTTCCCGGGCGGTGACACCGTCGAAACCGGGGTCTTTGAGCAAGGGGCCGAAAACCCGTGCTTTTTCCTGTTCAACCTGTTCCGTATCCGGTTCGGGCAGGGAGACGTCGTCGATATATTTGAGGGCACCCCGGCTGGCCAGTTTCCCTTCCGCCGCGCATCCGCCGACAAATTTGTTCGGATTGCCCCCGGCGGTCTCCCCTGCGGCGAAAAGTCCGGGAATGGTGGTCATCCGGTCCATATCGACCCAGTACCCGCTGCCGGTATGGCCGCCCACGATATAGGGATCACTGCCGTAGATTTCGATGGGATCCTTGGTGATATCCTGACCCCGACTGGCAAGGAACAGAACAAACGAAGGGCGTTCATTGAGGTAATCGGTTTTGAGTTCTTTTACCTCTTTGGCAGACAGATGCCGTGTGTCTGCATAGGTGGGTCCCCGCCCGGCCAACCATTCGTCCATGGGGGCGTTGGCACGGATATAGCGGGGCGCCTTGTCGCCGCCCATGTGGGCGTAGTGTTTTTCCAGAATGCGTTCACCTTTGGCATTGGTGATGCTGGATTTGAAGCCGACGGAGATGGTGTCTACCGGACCGCAGAAATCTTTGGTGCGAGTGGCCACCCAACGCTGCTCCATAGAGGTGAACTCGGCCCCCTCGCGGATGCCCAGCGCATAACCGGTGCCGACGTTGAAAGGACACATCCATGTCTGGTGATGGGAATCCGTGGCATCGGACGTATACGATTTATACAATCCGCAGGCACCGCCGGTAGCGACAATGGTCGCCCTGGCCTTGAAGACGTAAAATTTTCCGTCCCGCAGGCCGAAACCCATGGCGCCCGTACAGCGGTCACCGTCCATCAACAGGGAGGTGGCCACGATACGGTTGTAGACCTCGGCGCCGGATTCCATCGCCTTTTCCGCCATGATGGGTTTGAGCTGTTCGCCGTGAATTGATATGTCCCATCCGCCGCGATATTTGATGTTTCCGTCTTCATCACGGATAATGGGCAGTCCCCAGGCCGCCAGATCGTCCACCGCTTCATTGAGTTCCTCGGCATTGCTCAGGGAAAGGTCTTCCCGGAGCGGCCCCCCGCCGACCTGAGCGCGGCTCCACCGGACCAGATCTTCCGGGGTTTTTCCTTCCGGGATATAGGTGTTGATGGCATCCATCCCTGCCGAGCAGGCGCCGCTGCGGCTTATATGGGCCTTTTCCATGATGGTGACCTTCAGGTCCGGGTTGCGCTTTTTCGCCTCAACGGCGGAAAAACACCCGGCATTGCCGCCGCCGATGATCAGCAGATCGGTTTCAACGGTCTCGGTAATGATTTCTTCCAGGCTTTTGGGCATTTCTTTCGTCATTTAAATCTCCTTCAAAATGATGATTCCGATTTTCCCTGCCACAGTTTCAGGTTAAAATATTCCGTGCGTTTCTGTTTTTCCTCATTTCACATTTGTTTGATCCATTATAGACTCTGTCGAGGAGGGCTTCTATCGGCCGGGCGATAAACCCGGATTTTGGTCTGAAAAAAATTGAACGCGTCTGCTGAAGGGAGCATAT
>JBEPXL010000371.1:0-4389 GCA_041641935.1 Desulfobacteraceae bacterium
AAGGCGGGAAGCCAACCTCATTCCGCAGCCGGACAAGGTTTATCTGGAAGCCTGTATCTAACTATTTGCATAATGTTTTTCGCAATGGTATAAGCAACTGCTCCCTGTTTTCAATATTGTGTACGGAATAAAAGGCAATTCCCCGGAAAATGCTGTTCCTGCTGATCAGGATATAGAGGTGCTGTTTTATGCAAACGCAACATGAAAAGTACCGGAAGCGACATAAAGGGCTTCTGTCGAAAGTGATTTTTGTTACCGTTCTGACCACAACCCTTACACTTCTTTTCTTCGGTGTCTATCAGTATCAGGTTCAGAAGCAGCAGTTGTCCGGCCTCATTCAGGAGCAGATTCAGCAGTCTTTTGAACGGCTGACAGCCAATCTGCGCCAGTCTCTTTTTGACTATGACAGGGAAGCATCCCGGGGATCGATTCTGGCGGAAATGAAAACCGATGAAATTCTTGCTGTATTTGTCGTATATGAAGACCGCATTGTTCATGGGTACATGAAAAACGAAGCCGGAGAAATTGTTCCGGCAGATACGTTGCCCGAAGCGAAAGGAAACAGGGTTCTCACCCGTGAAATCATGGTAGAAGAGATCACCCTCGGGGAACTCAGGCTGTTTTACACCTACCGGTATCTCCACCAGGCGCTTCAGCATCTGGTTTTATCCCTTGCCGTACAGATTCTGGTGATCGGACTTCTGATTATACTGGCTCTGAGTATTTTCTTCCGATACAGGGTGATTGGCCCGATGGCAAAGGTGATTGCCGGATTATCGGAAAGTCACGCCCTGGTTCTCGCCTCTTCGGACAATATCGCTTCCCACAGCCAGGCGCTCGCGGAAAGCGCTTCGGAACAGGCCTCCGCACTGGAGGAATCCTCTTCCTCCCTGGAGGAGATGGCGTCCATGACAGGCAACAATTCCGACCGGGCCGTCCAGGCCAATTCACTGATGAAAGAGACCAGAGGCGTCGTCCAGGAGGCCAGCCGGACGGTTTCCGAACTGACGGCTTCCATGTCGGATATCTCCAGAGCCGGGGAAGAGACACAGAAGATCGTCAAGACCATCGACGAAATCGCCTTTCAGACCAATCTGCTGGCACTCAATGCGGCGGTGGAAGCGGCCCGGGCGGGAGAAGCCGGTGCCGGATTTGCGGTGGTGGCGGATGAGGTCCGGAATCTTGCTCTGCGGGCGACGGATGCGGCAAAAAATACCGCGCAGCTGATTGCCGGGACGGTGAATAACCTGAAACAGGGGTCGGCGTATGTCACCCGGACCCATGAGGCATTTGAACGGGTAGCGGACAGCTCTGCCAGAGTGAGTGATCTGATCGAGGAGATTGCACAGGCATCCCGGGAGCAGACCCAGGGGATTGATGAACTGAACAGTGCAGTTTCGGAAATTGACAAGCTGACCCAGCATCATGTGGCCGGATCGGAGGAGAGTGCTTCGGCGGCCCATGAAATCCATGCGCAGGCCGAAAACCTGAAAAGGTATATTGAAGAACTGGCGCAGATGCTGGGGCGCGGGGTTTCTTCCGGAGGATCGCATGAAGAGAGAAAAGATGTGGACATATTTGAGGAACGGCCTGCGCGGAGATCAAAAGAGCCTGTGAGAAAGAAACGGACTGAGATTACCAGGCATGAGGTTCGGCCGGATCAGGTGATTCCCTTTGATGACGAGAATGATTTTTCGGATTTCTGATTAATATTCCTCCAGCATCCCCCCCGGCATCTCCAGGTTAAACAGAATATCATTCTCCCGGTACACCTGCTCCAGTTTCTCCTGGTGTGCCTTCAGTTCCCCGTTATACCGCCCCGCCAGTTCCGTCGTCAGATAGTTGATCAGGCAGAGCATCCCCGTCCCGCCGCCGATCATGGGGATGTTTCTGGACGGCACGACCAGGGTATGCTCCGCAAAACCGATCAGCGGACAGACGGAACTGTCGGCAATGACCACCAGTTTCTGCTCCATGCGGCGGACATGTTTCGCGATGCGGATCAGTTCGTTGGGATACCGTGAGATGGCGATCATCACCACCAGACTTCCCTCCGGCGCAATGGTGAGCCAGTCGATGGAAGAAGAATCGCTCCCCTTCAGAATATGAATCTGCTGACGAACCTTTGTCAGGGACCATCCCATGTAATAGGCCATCGTGTAGGAGAGACGGGAACCGATGACATAAACCGCCGGACTGGCGTGAAGTTCATCCACAATCTGTTTTACGGTTGCCATTTCCAGCGTCTTGTACAGCTGCTTCAGGTTGTCGATCTCCTGGGTGATCATTTTCCGGAACCGGTCGGCTCCCGGCTTTTTGATTTCCGACAGATCGACCCGGTCCACGAGGGTCATTTCCGTATCGACCAGATCCCGGAGGGCCTGCAGAAAATCGGCGTAGCCGTCATAATCCAGTTGCGCCACAAAGCGCACCACAGTCGCCTCGCTCACCTGACACGCAGCCGCCAGTTCCTTGCCGGTCATGAAAACCACCTTCCGGGGATTTTTCATGATGTAATCCCCCAGAATCCGCCCTTTCGGCGTCAGGGAATCATGCTGTTCCACGATTTTTTTCATTAACGGGTGATCCCCGATTTTTACCATATATTCCCTTTCCGCTCTTCACTTGTGAAATAAATATTTCATTCATGACAGCCTGCGAAAAATCAGCAGAATACAATGTTTGAACTGCCCTGTCTTCCTGCAAAACCCGTCTTTTATCGCATAATAAATAAAATCTTTCAATTGTTGAACAGAAGATTTCATATATTCTACATTCATGACCCACCTGTCAATATTTTTAAAGATATATGAAATTTCAATTGACAAACGCCCATAAAATGAAATATTAATTTCATTAACAACGCTGTATTTTCCGGCTGACAGACGCACTATAAAAGGAGCCCCTATGTTTGGCAAATACAAACGCCTGTGGGAAAAACCCCGGCGGCTCAAGTCCTCCTATGATGCGGTAATCATCGGCGGCGGGCTGCACGGACTGGCGACCGCCTACTTTCTGGCCCGGCACCACGGCATGACCGATGTGGCCGTGATCGAAAAGCGGTATATCGGTTTCGGCGGCGCGGGACGGAACACCGCCATTGTCCGGGCCAATCAGCGCACCCAGGAGAACCTCCCCCTCTACCGGGAAGCCCTGGACCTCTGGCCCGTGCTGACCAGAGAACTCGATTGCAACCTCATGTTCTACAACTGCGGCAACCTCAATCTGGCCCACAGCGACGCCGCCCTGAATGCCATGCGGCTCCAGGTGGCATCGGCACAGTTCAACGGCATTGCAAGTGAAATGGTAACCCCGAAGCAGTGCAGGGAACTGGTTCCCCTCCTCGATATTTCCGACCGTCCCCGGTATCCCGTCTTCGGCGGCATGTACCACCCGCCCGGCGGTATTGTCCGCCACGACGCCGTCGTCTGGGGTCTTGCCAAAGGCGCTGCGAAAAAGGGCGTTCACATCCACCAGAACACGGCGGTGACGGGGATTACCGTTGAAAACGGACGCGTTACCGGTGTGGAAACCGACCGTGGCAGAATCCATACCAGCCGGGTACTCAATGCGGCAGGCGGATATTCGGCAGCCCTTTCCTGGGAACTGCTCGGCATCAAACTCCCCATCAGCGTACTGACCATTCAGGCGATGGTGACCCAGCCCCTGAAGCCCCTGCTCGATCATGTGGTCTCCTCGGGCGCGTACCACTGCTACGCCAACCAGACCCTGAAAGGCGAAATCGCCACCGGCGCGCACATGGACCCCTGGCCCAACTACACCACACAGACCACGGCGCACTACATCAAACATCAGGCCGAAGCCCTCACGGATTTCATGCCCGCCATGAAGGGACTCAAGTTCATGCGGATCTGGGGCGGTCTGGCCGACATGACACCGGACATGGCCCCGATCATGGACGGCAATGATCCCGTGGAAGGCTATTACCTGGACTGCGGGTGGGGCTATTTCGGGTTCAAGTCCTCCACCGTTACCGGCAAGTACATGGCCGAATTCATGGCCACCGGTGAATGTCCCCCGGTCCTGAAGCCCTTTGCCCTGCGCCGGTTCCAGGAACACCGGCTCATGGGGGAAATCGCCACACCGGTCAGCTACGGACCGTGGAATTGACTGTCAGTGATCCAGCAGCAAAGACCAAATTATCCGGAGGTAACCCAATGTCATTGACCATTACCTGCCCCATATGCGGCAAACGGAACGGATACGAATTCCGCTACGGGGGAGAAGAAAAAGGGCCCCGACCCGAACCAGAGGGAATCACGCCGGCGGAATGGGCGGACTATGTCCACATGAACCGGTGTGCGGCCGGTGTACAGAAAGAGTGGTGGTTCCACCGGGACGGGTGCGGCAAATGGTTCACCACCCATC
>JBEPXL010000372.1:0-4385 GCA_041641935.1 Desulfobacteraceae bacterium
TAGAATACCTATAGACACTCTTCCGACACCATCACATCCAGACAAGGAGGTTTCAGATGAAAAAACTGGTCATGATCTGTTTTCTGTTGATTCCGCTGTTTGCCTGCAGCAGCGCCGATCCCCCCGCCCCCCGCAAGTCATCCAATCCCATGTCTCCCTCAACGGGCACACCGGCCCGGCGGATGAACCAGCCGCAGGCCATTCCCCAGGGGCAGGGCACGCCCTGCTATGCGGTCGGCTTCAAGTGGGGGGTCTGCACAATCAAAAGCACAGCCGACGGCAGCTGTGACCCGGAACGGGATGTCGTTATTCCGGATGAATGTATAGATCGGCCGGAAACCCAGCAGGGCATCAAGGACGGCCTGCGGCAGACCCAGCTGCAGTACCAGTAGCGGAAACAAGAGAGCAACCGATGGCGATTGTCACATGTACCGGTCTTGTCAAAACCTACCGGCAGGGAAAGGTGGAAGTACAGGCCCTGCGCGGCGTAAGCCTCTCCATTGACACAGGCGGGTTTGTCGCCCTTGCCGGACCGTCGGGATCGGGGAAGACGACCGTTCTCAACCTGATCGGCGGTCTGGATATGCCGGATGCGGGAAACATTATCGTGGACGGCAACGATTACGCCACCATGCGTCAGTCCCGACTGGCGGAACTGCGCCTGCGCAAGATCGGTTTCATCTTTCAGGCATATAACCTGATTCCGGTTCTTTCCGCCCTGGAGAATGTCGAATATGTGATGCTTCTCCAGGGCGTTCCGGCAGCGGAGCGACGGGAACGGGCCCGGTCGATCCTGGACGAGGTCGGCCTGGGAACCATGTACCACCGGCGGCCCGCGGAACTCTCAGGCGGGCAGCAGCAGCGGGTCGCCGTGGCACGGGCGATTGTGTCCAGTCCGGCCATTGTACTGGCGGACGAACCCACGGCCAACCTCGATTCAGACACCGGTCGCGGCCTTCTGGAAATGATGCGCCGGATGAATGCGGAACGGAACGTCACCTTTGTCTTTTCCACCCATGATGAAATGGTCATGGACTTTGCCCGTCGTCTGATCTATCTCCGGGACGGTCAGGTTGTCGATGATACCGTCAAGGGAAGAACCGTCTCCTGATCCTGTACTGCCCTCCTGCCTGTGCCCTTGCCGGAATCAGGCCGACTGATTATCATATTGGTATAACAAGGATTCAGAACCGGCAGGCAGACAAAAAGGGAGGGGCTTCTGTGGTGAAATCAACCCGCATTGTGATATTTCTTTTCCTGCTGCTGTTCCTGTCCGTACCTGTTCAGGCCGGAATCTACTCCTGGACGGATGACAGCGGGGTCCGGTACTATACCAATACGCCTCCGCCGGAATCGGCCCGGGATATCCGCAGGCTGGAAGAGATTCCCTATGACGCGGCGGCGGACCGGGCACGGATGGCAGAACGGGAAGAGGCCCGGGAAGAACGGCAGGAGGCGATCCGGATGCTGCAACAGCAGCAGGCGGCGGAAGAGCGGATACGGGAAGCCAGAGCAAAGGCAAAGGCCGCCATGCAGAAGGCGGAGGCACTGGAAGAAGAACTCCGGGAAATGCGGGAACGGGAGGCGGAAGAGGATGATGATTACCGGATCATTATTCACCCCGGCTATTCCCATCCCTATGCCCGGCCCGGCTACAGCAACGGTCGCCGTGTACTGGGGATCAATCCGCCCCGGCACACGCTACCGGACAGGGATAAATCCCTCCCCTACCCCGGCTGGCCGTATGAATATCCACCACAGGAAGCGGGGGACAGACGGAAAAAGTAAGACGCCGCCCTGCGGACAGATAAAGTACCTGTTCCATCGGACGGCGTCTTTTTTTACCGGTTCAGGACGTTACTTCTCAGTCAGTTTCCCGGTCCAGGCTTCCGGTCGAGTCAATATCAAAAAACTCGATTTCATCATCCGAGATAAAAAAGATTTCGCTGATATCCACCAGATCACGGCTGCTGTTGTCTTCCAGCAACCGGATAAAGTACGGACCGGCAGGTATATCATCGAAATTCCGGCAGACATCATCGATGGAAAAGATATCGTTGATATCCTTGGCGTCAATAACTGTTCCATCAATATCCCGGACCAGTTCCACGATATAATCCTCATCATCGCCGTTGCATACTTCCAGTTCCCCTTCTCCACCGGCCACACCGCCGCTCACCCGGATATCGCCATCCTCTTCGATGGTCACCAGCGGGGAAAGGGTGTCATTGATATCGTCAATAAAGAAATCCTCCGATTCCAGCAGAAAATCGGTTCCCCGGAGTTCGGCGGAAACAAAATAGGAGCCGACATTCACATCCTCGAAATAGACACATTCCGGATCAACAGCACCGCTGCCGAGAGTCGCTGTCCCCACAATGGCGGCATCGAAAGACCGGCGGAGTTCGATATCATACGGTCCTTCCTGGTCATAGTTGCAGATTTCCACGTCTCCTTCATTGTCAAATTCATCGTCATCATCGTCATCGCTGCACCCCACCACAAACGGAACCAGAAAAACGGCCAGCAGAATGCACAGCAATGTTGACCGCCAGGAACGACGCCTTACCAGAGTCCTTTTCATCTCTCTCTCCTTTTTAAATAATGGATTGCATCTACCGTCACAATCCGGGATGTATAACGAAAATCAGCGCGAAATGCTATGGGGAAAAATCTGTATTTTGCGTCGCGGCGACGGTTTATATGTCGTACATCACCGCCAGAACGCCGATCATTACGATGAGATAAATCACTGTCATCCCGGCACCGGCACGGACATAATCCACGGTTCTGTATTTGCCGGGCCGCATGATCAACGCATTCACCTGATGGGTCGGCAGAATAAAGGAATTGGACGTCGCCACCGCCACCACCAGTGCGGCCATGCGCGGGTCGGTTCCGATGCTGATCGCCATGTTCATGGCCAGGGGAACCAGCAGCACCGCCGCCCCCACATTGGAGATGACCAGGGTAAAAAAGGAAGAGAGAATGGCAATCACCGCCATCAGCAGAATGGGGGTCACCGTTTCGCCCAGAAAACCGATCAGGGAGGTGGCAATCAGGTTGGCTGCCCCCGTATTCTGAAACGCCATTCCCAGCGGAATCAGACCGGCCAGCAGAAATATCGTCATCCAGTCCACCGCCTGATACGCCTCATCGATGCTCATCACCCGCAGAAGCACCATCCCCAGCGCCCCGGTCAGCAGAGAGATGGACAACTGAATGTCAAAAACAAGAATCATGGTCAGCGACAGGGCGAGACAGGCGAGGGCGTACTTGCGTTTGCTTTCCCGGAGAATTTCTCCCTGCACCGGCGTAATGAAGATCAGGTCATCGGCCTGTTCCTTGAGGCGGTGGAAATTTTCCCACCGCCCCTGCAGCAGAATGGCATCCCCGGGCCGGAGTTTCACATCGCTGATGTTTGCCACAAATACGTCATCTTCCCGGAGGATCGCCAGGGGATTGACCTGAAATTTCCGTCGGAACTGAATCCGGCGGATGGAGTGATGATAGAGACGGGACCGGGGGGCGATAATCGACTTGACCAGACCGGCGTCATTGGAAGAAAGATCCTCGGCAAAAATATCCATATCCCGCAGAATGGTCCAGCCGAGCTGACGGGCCATTTCCCGGACCCGATTCGGCGGCCCCACCACAGCCAGATGATCACCGCCCCGGATTTCGTCATGCCCCATGGGCGCGAAATTCTTTCCCCGCTTTTTGACATGGGCGATGGCAACCACACTCGAATAGAAAAAGGAACGGATATGGAGCGCCTGAATGGTTTCTGGCGAAAAGTCGGCAGGAACCGTCAGCTCGAACAGGTTTCCCACATCCTGGTACAGCCCTTCGAGGACTTCGGAAATGGGATGCACCCGGCCCGGTTCCCGTTCCGCCGGCAGAATCAGCCGCCGGAACAGGGTAAAATAGAGAATGACGGAAAGCACCAGTGCAACCCCGACAGGGGTGACACTGAAGAGGCCGAAGGGCTCAATGTCCTTGTCCACCACCTGCATCAGGTCGTTGAGCATGATCAACGGACTGGAACCGACCAGGGTGAGGCATCCGCCGACGATGGCGCTGAATCCCATCGGCAGAAGAATCCGGGAGACGGGAACCCCGGTCTGCTGACCGATCCGGCGGGCCACCGGCAGGAAAAGCGCCGCCGCACCGATGTTCTGCATGAAACCGGATATGAACGCCACGGTTCCTGAAATGAGAAAGACGATCCGGCTTTCACTCTTACCGGCAAACAGAAACAGATAGTGTGCCAGGGTTTTCATGATGCCGGTCCTGTCGAGCCCTGCCCCGATGATGATAACGCCGATGATGGACACCACTGCATTGCTGCTCAGGCCGCTGATGGCTTCCGACGGGGAGACAAG
>JBEPXL010000373.1:0-4383 GCA_041641935.1 Desulfobacteraceae bacterium
ATCCAGAAGTTTCTGTGAAATATCCCAAAGCGTATCACCCTTCTGGACAATGTAGTAGACCTTCCCGTCCTCTACCACAACATTGGGTACATCCGTCGGCGTCACGGACGGGCTCTCTTGCGGGGCGGGGGCCGCTTCCACAGCCGGGACACTTTCCGTAACGGGAGGACCGGTTTCCTCCGCATTCTGGGCAAACAATGAGCCGGGCAATACAATTCCTGCCGATAATGCAAAAAACAGAAGGAGGCCGGTACAGCCGGACAGCCGAAAGGATTTGCAGTATGCTTTCATACGCTGCACTCCACAGTTTGGGTTATTTCATCAGGACATCCCTTTCTTTCTTCTCCTTATAGCATATATGCTTTTTGGCGGCCGATTTCAAGTCTTTCCTGCCCTGCTGCCGGACACAAAAAAGCCCCTGCTCCCGGAGAACCGGGACGCAGGGGCTTTTTTTATTGCGTCAGATGACGGGGACGGGGAAAGGGAATTACATCATTCCGCCCATTCCGCCCATTCCACCCATTCCACCCATTCCGCCGGCCGGCATTCCGCCGCCGCCTTCACCCTTCTCATCGGGCTTGTCGGCAACCATTGCCTCGGTGGTGAGCATCAGGGATGCGACACTGGCTGCATTCTGCAGCGCGAACCGGGTCACCTTGGTCGGGTCGATGACGCCAGCCTCGATCAGGTCTTCATAGGTATCGGTTGCGGCATTGTATCCGAAGGAAACGCCTTCGTTGTTCTTCACCCGCTCGATCACGACAGAGCCTTCCAGACCGGCATTGTTGGCGATCTGGCGCAGCGGCTCTTCCATGGCCCGCATGACCACCCGGACGCCGAGTTTCTGTTCCGGGGTCACCTGGACATCTTCCATGGCCTTGAGGCATCTCACGAGCGCCACACCGCCACCGGGAACAATGCCTTCCTCTACGGCTGCGCGGGTTGCGTTGAGAGCATCTTCCACTCTGGCCTTCTTCTCTTTCATTTCGGTTTCGGTGGCTGCGCCCACATTGATGACCGCTACGCCGCCGATCAGCTTGGCCAGACGTTCCTGCAGCTTTTCCCGGTCATAATCGGAAGTGGTCTCATCGACCTGCGCCCGGATCTGTTTTACCCGGCCTTCGAGTGCGGCACGGGAACCGGCACCGTCCACGATGGTGGTGTTGTCCTTGTCGATGGAAATCCGCTTGGCTTTCCCCAGATCGGTCAGGGCAACGTTTTCCAGTTTGAGGCCGACATCCTCGGAAACGACCTGTCCGCCGGTCAGGATGGCGATATCTTCCAGCATGGCCTTCCGGCGGTCACCGAAGCCGGGCGCCTTGACGGCGGCCACCTGCAGGGTTCCCCGCAGTTTGTTGACCACCAGCGTTGCCAGGGCTTCCCCTTCCACATCTTCGGAGATGATGACAAGGGGTTTACTCATTTTGGCAACCTGCTCCAGAACAGGCAGCAGATCTTTCATGCTGCTGATCTTCTTTTCGCTGATCAGGATGTAGGGGTCTTCCAGAGAGACGACCATCTTTTCGGAATCGGTGACAAAGTAGGGAGAAAGGTAACCCCGGTCGAACTGCATACCTTCCACCACATCCAGGGTGGTTTCCATGCTCTTGGCTTCTTCGACGGTGATGACGCCTTCTTTGCCGACCTTGTTCATGGCCTCGGCGATGATATTGCCGATGGTTTCATCGTTGTTGGCGGATATGGTTCCGACCTGAGCGATTTCCCGCTGATCCTTGGTCGGTTTGCTGATCTTGTGGAGTTCCTTGATCGCCGCTTCCACGGCCTTGTCGATGCCGCGCTTGATTTCCATGGGATTGTTTCCGGCGGCAACCAGCTTCTGGCCTTCCTCATAGATGGAGCGGGCCAGCACGGTCGCGGTGGTGGTTCCGTCACCGGCCATGTCACTGGTCTTGCTGGCGACTTCCTTCACCATCTGGGCGCCCATGTTCTCGAACTTGTCTTCCAGTTCGATCTCCTTGGCGACGGTGACGCCGTCCTTGGTTACAGTGGGGGAACCCCAGGCCTTGTCGATGACGACATTTCTGCCTTTGGGGCCAAGCGTAACCACTACCGCATCCGCCAGTGTTCTTACCCCGTTCAGCATCGACTCACGGGCCTTCATGTCATACTTGATAATCTTAGCCATCTTTATATACCTCCGTTAAATCTCAGAAATTAAACTGTGATGATTTTTCAGTGTTCTTCCGTTACCCTTCAATGATACCCAGGACGTCGTCTTCCCGCATGATCAGGTACTCTTCCCCTTCGATCTTTACTTCCGTGCCGGAGTATTTCCCGAACAGCACGCGGTCGCCTTCTTTCACTTCCAGAGGAATCACCTTGCCGTCTTCGCCGGCCTTGCCTTTGCCGACGGCAACGACACTGCCTTCCGCCGGTTTCTCTTTTGCCGTGTCGGGAATAATGATGCCGCCTTTGGTCTTGCTCTCCTCTTCAACACGCTTTACCAGGATTCGGTCCTGCAGTGGTTTCAGATTCATTTCTCTGTTTCTCCTTTTCTTAACGTTAATATTACAAATAAACTTAAACTGTTACAATGAATGTGCTTGATCCGATTCATTTTTTACCGAAACAATAAGCACCGTTTTTTTTTTGTAAAGATACCGAAGATCATTTTCTCTGCGGTATTTATCTCTTTTTTTGCTCTCCCCCTCCGTCATACGCATGAAGCCGCTGCATCGCCAGAGGCAATACCTCACCGGTACCGGATTCATTCCTGATCCGGACATGTCCCGGGTTACCGGAATCTCCGTCGGGACGGTTTTTACATCATAAGCGGATGTTTACGCTGAAAAGCGGATGGCGTCACTCATTTCCGACGGGGGAGGAAGCCCGTTCGTAATGATGCGGGAGGAAATACACTGAAAGCTGCAGATGCCGTTTTCCCCGGAAAGAGCAAACAGATCTGCAGTGGAACCAGACGCCTGAGAAGATGGAACACCCCATTTGTCCGGTGTGAGAGAGACAGGCAGAAAACCGCTCTGAGCGGTATCTCTCTCATCTGTAACCCAATGAACGAACATTTTTTCTGAACTCCTCCTTGCAAATTGAACCTCTTAGCAAATCTGGTCAAATATAGGGCAGGTTTCGGACTTGTCAAGGCGAAGAGAACAAAATTTTTCGCCGGAACAACAGAGAGGGAATCAGCGGAGGGCATCTACGGGTTCACAGTGACGGCACCACTCCCGGTAGAAGCGGAGAACGGCGTCGATCCCCGGAATCTGGACCACGCGGAGGATTTCATGGGTCCGTTCATGCACACGGAGTTCCTCATTCATCTTTTCTTCGGGGGAGGCGTCAAAATTCTGCAGAAACCGGCAGAACCGGACAATGTGGATCAGTTCATGGGTGACGATATAAAGGGTAAAGGGAAGCAGCATCAGGTCGGATGCCGCTTTCATCACCCGCAGGATGGCATGATCCTGCAGACAGATCTTGTAGAAATCATAGACCCCGGACCCGAGGGCGGTGTTCTTCCGTTTGGCCTCGTACCGGATCACCTGCGCAAATGGTCCCTCGACGATTTCATCGTCGGCCAGGTCGGCCAGGGTTTTGACATCATACCGCAGACGGCGCCACTGGCTCGCCGACATTTTGTAGAAATTGCTGACCAGTTCTTCCGACAGGGTGACGGCGTCGTTGACGATCTGAAGCTCCGGGGGAGAAAACCGCTTCAGCGCCGATTCCGGTTCCCGGCCGGCCATCCGTTCTCGTTCCATGTGAAACCGTTCCAGGGGATTAAGCGTACAGAAAAAGGTAGACAGCCTTTCCCTCTCATGGTAGAAAGACAAATTGATATTTTGACCGGAGAGGAGGTGATGGACCATTGGGCAGTGTTGTCAAAAAGCGCAGAAAAAAGATGAGAAAGCATAAACACAGAAAGCTTCTGGCCCGTACACGGCATCAAAGAAGAAAACGGTAAATCGATGATACCTTCCTTTGACTTTCTGTACTGAAAAAGCACCCGCATCCGTTCCCGAATGCCGGTGCTTTTTCATTCCTATTCTG
Source organism: Desulfobacteraceae bacterium (assembly GCA_041641935.1). Taxonomy (GTDB): domain Bacteria; phylum Desulfobacterota; class Desulfobacteria; order Desulfobacterales; family Desulfococcaceae; genus JBEPXL01. The sequence goes on from JBEPXL010000373.1 coordinate 4,027, forward strand.
ATCTTTCCGGTGTCACTCCGGGTAATCCCTTCAGATACTTCAGAAATTCAGAATCGGTCGAAAGCACCAGAGAGCTGTTTTCCTCCAGTGACGATGCGTAGATTTCAAGGGTCCGCAGGAAGGTATAGAATTCCGGATCGACCCCGTAGGCACCCGCGTAAATCTCTGTGGCTTCGGCGTCGGCAGTCCCTTTGATTTCCTGGGCCTGACGGTACGCATCGGACTGAATCTCCTTCAGATCCCGTTCTTTCTGCCCCTGGATTTTCCGGGCCTCCCCTCTTCCTTCCGAGCGGAACTTCTCGGCAATCTGCTTCCGTTCGGCAATCATCCGGTTGTAGACCGACTTGCGTACCGTAT
>JBEPXL010000374.1:0-2188 GCA_041641935.1 Desulfobacteraceae bacterium
ATTCAAGGTCAAAAAGAGCGTGGAGACGATCCGGGAAGCCCTCGCCTTCAAGGGGGTTTCCGTGGTGATCTCCCAGGAGACCTGCTATCTCTACGCAAGGGGACTGCAGCTGACCGGCGACCGGGCCTTTTATGTGTCGGACAAATGCAAGAATCACCGGACCTGCATCGATCAGCTGGGATGCCCGGCATTTTATCTGGAACGGGATGAGGTAAAGATCGACGCGGATATCTGCACCGGATGCGCGGTCTGCGCCCAGATCTGTCCGGAAAACGCGATTCTGCCCCTGAAGCGGTAACCAGAATAACAGACCGGGGGAACCCGGCTGCAAGTGATGAGGAATATCCAATGGAGAAGATAACGCGACTGATTATCGTAGCGGTCGGCGGACAGGGAAACCTGCTCACCTCGCGGGTCATCGGCGAGGCAGCGCTTCTGTCGGGCGTGCCGGTGCGTATGAGTGAAATCCACGGAATGGCCCAGCGGGGCGGTGTCGTGGAATCGGCCATCGTCTTCGGAGACGCCAAAAGCACCATCATCTCTGACGGCGAAGCCGATATCATGGTGGGATTCGAGCCTGTGGAGACACTGCGGGCCCTGAACAAATGCAACGCCGGTACAATGGTCGTGACCAATACCGCCCGGCTTTCGCCGGTCACGGTGGCCATCGGCAAGGGAACCTATCCGCCGCTCAAACAGATCCGTTCACTGATTGCGGCAAAAACCGGAAAACTGATCGCCTTTGATGCGACGTCCCTGGCCAGAGAGGCGGGAAATGTCATGTCGGTCAATATGGTCCTGCTGGGCGCAATGATCCGCACCGGAATCCTCCCCCTTCCAGAGGACAGCATACGGGAAGTGATCCGGACAAAAACAAAGAAGGCTTTTGTGGAGATCAACCTGAAGGCGTTTGAACTGGGATTTACCGCCGTTTCGGCAGAAGCGGCGTAAGGACGTCACGGAAGGAATACCACTGCGGGGAGCAGACTTCTGGAAAGATACCGCCTTTTCACAGTTCCGGTCTGCTTTCCCCGCAGTGGTTTTCTGTTGCCGGTGTCCGTTTATGCTACAGGTGTTATCTCACACCGGCAACATTCAAATAGTTACTGTTTCTTATCAGACCTGGGGATTGATGGTCCTGTAACGGGCCTGGATAAAGCAGTAGATGGCAAAGGCCACCAGGCCGAAGGCGACAGTGGCAAACAGGTATCCGCCATAGGGCTGCCGCTGGACAACAAACAGCGCTTCCTGCATGCTTTTCACCGCACCCGCACTGACCTGATACGCTGCGACGATGAAAAAAACGCCGATGATGGCAAAAACCACGCCCCTTGCAATCAGCCCGAAACTGCAGATCGGAGCCGCCCATTTCATCTTCTGACGATCCATCGCGAGGCGCTTTTTGTATTTGCCCATTCCGGCCTTGATCCACTGGGCAACCCCTGCACCGATGACCGCTACGCCGATCAGACCGACAATCCAGCGTCCGTAGCTCTCCTGAAGAAGCTGGGCCGTCCACTGCTGCTTGTTGCTGCTTCCGCCACCGCCGGTTCCCCATCCGAAAATCAGGCCCCATGTAAAATATGCCAGTGCCAGATGGGCCAGCGCGCTGACAAACATAGCGATACGGATGACAATTCCTTTTGCATCCGATCCGTGATGATCAGCGTCCATAAAGGACTGGATGAGACGCCAGAGGGCATAGCCAACCAGCCCGATGGCCATGATCCATAAAAGCACCTGACCGTATGCTTCATCCGTAATGGTTAAAATCGCACCCCGCGCACCGGTCGTCTTTCCGCCGCCGCCGAAGGCGGCATCCACCGCCAGTACGCCGATAATAAGGTAAATCACCCCCCGGGTGGCATACCCGATTCTGGCAAGCAGTTCCATTTTGTCTGAATGATTCCGGTTCATCAGTGTTACCCCCTTTGGATTGACCGCTTTCCACCCGATCTTCGGTTTTTCCGAACAATAGCGAGTTTCCTGCTGAAGATGCAGACCTGTAATATCTGCGGAAACGCTGCGAAAGACGACAGCGCAGGAAAGCGAATTTATGAGACGTTACAAAACAAATGTATCTTTATTCCATAAGGTAAGGAGCAGTAGACGCCTCTGTCAAATCCTCAGAATAATATCAGGTATTTCCTGTATAGGACGCCGGGACTGCGGTTGTTAAAAAACGGAG
>JBEPXL010000374.1:2198-4375 GCA_041641935.1 Desulfobacteraceae bacterium
ATGGCTATTTAAAGAATCGACAGGACGTGTTATATTACCGGAAACCGTCATGCCATCATTGAATGCAGGAAAATCTGAACCATGTCACGAGCATATGAATTTGGAAAAACAGAAGATATTGTCTACCCGGAAGGAATAGACCTGCTGCTCCGGTGGGGGCACACCCACCTCTGCTATCCGGAAGACGATTCCCTTCTGCAGGAGTTTGAGGGGAAATGGGAATACCTCCGGGCGTTGAACAATACCCTGGATGCCGGATTTGACATTCTGGAGGAAAAGGTCACCGCAGCCCTTGCGTTCCTCCACGGGCCTGCCACCATCGGCCTTGAACCCGCCGATGCAGAACCGGTCAAGACCTCGATCCAGACCCTGGACCAGATTGTCTTTCTGGCGGAAGCGCTGGAATTTTTCCCCAGTGCCGGAACCCTTTCTCCGGACTTTCAGCGCAGGGCCGACACGCTGCTCCATCAGGTCACCATCGACCGGGTTCCGCCGACCCTCCGGCTGATTCCGCTGAATGACTGGCGGATCAAAGCGCTGGCCCACCTCCCTTCCTATGCCCATTACCTCTTTCCCTGGTACGCCGCCTGGACGGAACTGCCGCGGGACTTTCTCCACACCCTGGCGCGACGCTGGCACATGGACAATATCCCGCCCCGGGATTACCCGTTTCTGGACCCGACCACGATGGACGTGCTGCTTCTGGAACTGGAACTCGACAAACCGCTCCTTCAGTGGCTGCAGGGCGCATGGCATCCCCAGGACATGCCCCACCGGACCGATGAGCACCACCTGAGCAACCGGCTTCTGACCCTCTGCGAATCCGAAATCGTCGACCCCGCCATTCCCGAGGAAGTCATTCATCTGGGCATTCTCACCTCCGCCCGGCGTGCCGTCAGCCGCCGGCCGGTGTCAGAGCGGGAACGGATGGAAACCCTCTTCCTGACCGGATTCTGCACCCCGCTTCTGGAGGAACAGCAGCGGATGGATATCTTTTCCGATGTCGGCAAGTACCTGAACAGTTATTATCCCCTGCCGTCGGATTCCGGCAGTCTGATCGAGACCCTTTATCTGTGGGCCACGGACCGGCTGACAGACCGGGCGTTTATCGGACAGGTCTACGAGGCATGGGAAAAACAGCTTGCCGCCGTATCCAGGCCCGCAGAAGCCGCCGCCACCCTGACCCATTCGGTGACAAAACTGCGCAGGTCGAAGATTCCGCCCCGAACGGGGGAAGGGCGGTTCCGGAGATTCTATTCCCGGCTGATTGCGCTGTTTTCATACAAAATCACATTCATTACCATTGCCACCTGTATTACGCTGGTGACCGCCTTTCTGATGTACTGCCATTCCACGGACAGACGAAAAACATCGGCGCGGCTAAACGAAAATGAAAATGTCGTCATCAAACGAAAAATCAGGGAATCGCCGGATACGCCGACGCCACCGCCGGCGGCAGCAGACATGCTGTCTCCGGCGGTGATACCGCTTGCTCCGGAGAACCGGCCCGGTCCGTTTGTGCCGCTGGCGGAAACGACTGCGCCGGAACCGTTCCGGCCCGGTCAGGCCGTTCCGGAACGTCCGCCGGAAAAGATACACCCGGTATCCGATCCCGCTGAAGCCCCGCACCTGGACAGGGTTGAATAGTACCGCCCGTTGCGGACACCGGAAGCGCATCTCCTGAAATGGAAAATTCACTGAATCGGCGGGAATTTTTTGCGGACGGGGCACTGGTATTCATCTCCCTGATCTGGGGGAGTACCTTTATCATCATCAAACAGGCGATTGAAGCGGTTCCGCCCGCTGCCTTTCTGACGCTCCGGTTCGGAACCGCCTTTTTCCTGATGCTGCCCTTCTGCATCCTCCAGTGGCGGCACATCAACGGCCGGGTTCTGCGGGACGGAACGATCCTGGGGACTGTCCTTTTTCTCGCCTTTCTCACCCAGACCCTGTCCCTTCAGTATACCGCTGCGTCGGTTACGGCCTTTGTCACCGGTCTGTTCATCATTATCGTGCCGATCCTTTCGGCCATTCTTCTCCGGAAATTCCCCCATCCCTGCTCCATAGCCGGTGTCGTACTGGCGGCTGCCGGAATGGGGCTCATTACCCTCAACGGCAGATTCAGCCTCTCCACCGGAGAACTGCTGGCCCTGCTGAGCGCATTTTTTTATTCTCTT
>JBEPXL010000375.1:0-4369 GCA_041641935.1 Desulfobacteraceae bacterium
CGGCGGCGCTTCTGACAGAATTCTATGCGGCCGTAAAAACAGATCACGACCGGAACCGGAAGACGGGAATTGATCATCCCGAAGTGGATATTATCCAGATATGGTCCACCGTTCTCGGGACAACGGACCTGGAGAAGGTCCGTGCCTTTGCCCTGGAAACGGAAATGATCATCAACCCGGTCTATCCCATGCCCCGTCTGAAGGAATTTCTCGGGAAATGCAAAGACAGCGGACTGCTGATGGGCATCGTCTCCAATGCCCAGTTCTATACACCGTATCTTTTCCATTGGTTTCTGGAGGCCGATCTGGATACCCTGGGATTCGCGCCGGACCTGATCTTCTATTCCTACCAGTACGGCAGGGGGAAACCCTCCACCTTTCTCTATGAACTGGCGGCGGATCAACTCGGGTCACGGGGCATTGAACCGGAAGCCGTCCTCTATGTGGGAAACGACATGGGCAAGGATATCCTTCCGTCGGCGGCGGTGGGGTTTCAGACCGCCCTGTTTGCCGGGGACCGCCGGTCCCTTAGGCTCCGGAAGGAAGATCCGGAGGTCCGTCAATGCAGCCCGGATATTGTCATTACGGAACTGGAACAGATTCTGGACCATCTGGAACAATGAAAGAAAGATCTGTTTCAGCGATGGAATCCGATTGATCAGATTCCATCGCTGCAAAAGAGTAACAGGATAAGGGGATTTACTCAGCCGCCTCCGTATGCGCCGAAATGGCCGCAACGATCTCGTCCCACAGATCAGGGAAAAACGGCCCGTGGCCCAGACCGGGCATCATCATGAGACGTGAACCGGGAATGGCGTCCGCAGTATCCTTTCCATGTTCCGGCCTCACCACGGGATCGCATTCCCCGTGGATCACCAGGGTCGGTACCTTCAGCGATTTGAGACGTTCCCGCCGCCCCTCCGTTGCGATAATCGCCGCCATCTGACGCACAAATGCCGCCGGATAGAGTCCCCGGTCAAAGGACTGCCCGGCGATTTCCCGCTGCATTTCTTCATCATACAGATCCGATCCCCCGGCAAAGGCGCGGCCGATTTGTCCGCCCAGATAGGTTTGAAAATCCTCCCGGTTATCCGGCGGCGCCCCCATCATCGCCTCCTGTGCCGCCTGCGTCGCTGACGGCAGATCTTTCTCATTGGTGGTGGACATCATGGAGATGAGACTTTTCACCCGCTGCGGATATTCCAGGGCCATGACCTGCCCGATCATGCCGCCCATGGACATGCCGCAGAGATGCGCCCTGTCGATGTTCAATCCATCCATCAGGCCGATGGTGTCTGCGGCCATGTCCGACAGGGTATAGGGCGCTTCCACTTTCCGGCCCAGTTCCCTGTCGTTCATCATGCGTTCCAGGTCCGGCAGACCGGCTTCTTCGATTTTGGAAGACAGCCCGATATCCCGGTTGTCGAACCGGACCACAAAATGCCCGGCATCGGCCAGCATCCGGCAGAAGGGTTCCGGCCACGCGATCATCTGCGTGGCCAGGCCGATGATCAGGATCAGCGGTCTTCCGCTGGGGTCTCCGAAGGTATCGTAACAGAGTTCAACGCCGTTGTCTGTTTTCAGAAGCATGAGGATGTTCCTTTCCATGAGGTTATGGTTTTGAGCAGAAAAACGGTATGGCAATGGCTTTCTCACCTCTGATGCCGCCGGAAGTGAGCCGGTGAAACCGGATTGCACATTCAAAATATCATCCCCCAGTTGCACGGGTCCGTCAAGGGGGGCAGCCGACTTATCGGCAGACATTTTTTCAATTTTTATGTTGCAAAAACTAAACTGATGCGTTAGTTTATCTGTCAGAAACAACAATCAAACATCAACCGGTGACTGACAAGCCATGACAAATACGAAATTTGAAGAGATTATCCAGCGGATTTTCGAGGCGACGGGCCTCAACTCCCAGAATGAACTGGCCATGGTTCTGAAAATCAACCGCTCCGCCATTACCCAGGCCAAAAACAGGGGGGAAATCCCCGAGAACTGGATCTGGCGGCTGGCGGACAGATACGGCCTCAGTTCCGGCTGGCTCAAGACCGGAGAGGGGCAGCCCTTTCAGTCCAGAACCGCCGGGCCGGAAGCGGACTTTCTGGAAGTTCCGTTTGTAAAGGCACGGCTTTCCGCCGGCGGCGGCTCCTTTGAGGTGGCGCACCAGATTGACGACTTTTTCCTCTTTAAAAAGGAATGGCTGGCCAACAAGGGCTCCCCCCAGCAGATGGTTCTGATGTCGATTACCGGCAACAGCATGGAACCGGAACTGCGGGACGGCGACACGGTTCTGATCGACCGGTCCCAGACCGATATTCTGGCAGGGGCTGTCTACGCCATCGGCATAGAGGATGTGATCATGGTCAAGCGGATTGAAAAGATGCCGGATACCCTGGTGCTGCGCAGCGACAATCCCCGCTATGACCCGATTCTGATCCACAGCGACGAGGCGGAAAAGGTCCGGATTATCGGAAAGGTGGTCTGGTTCTGCCGGAACTATCACTGAGCGGTAAAAGGGCGGTGAAGGCGTAACTGCCCTTTTTTATTACACTGTGTGTTTATTTTAATAAACAGCAGGAGGTTAGCAGATGAAACGGCACACACGGGATAAATCCGGCATTCGCCTTCTGGTCAACCGGTATCGCGAACAGTTCCGGATCCCGGAAAACATGAACCACTATTCGGAGACGGATTACCGGAAGGCGGAGCGCAGGTATGTAAAGTACGCGCTGGAAACCGGCCTCTGATCCGCATACCGTTTGCCGCAGAAGGAGAGAAATCATGAAGACAATCAGCATCCGTGAAGAACTGGCCCCGACCATCCTCAAAATGAGGGAAATGGCCCTGATCCTCCGGGAACGTCCGTACCGGGACGGAACGGACTTACTGATCGAGGGACTGGCCGATGAAATCGAGGACGCCCTGAATGAGTATACCGCTGTATGCCCTATGCCATCAGTGTCCAGGGCGGCCGATGTTCCGCACAAGGTGAAACAGAACCCCCGGATGAACCGGTTCCGCCCCGCCATTGCCTGACACTGCTTTTTCTGCACAGCGGGGGCAGACAATGCCCCCGCTTTCTGTTTCCGATGCACTGAGCCGAAAAACACCGCCCTGTTCCATTTTTTTCAGCCTGCCGTCCTTCATCGCCCTTATGGCACGCCTGTGAACGGCAGCAGCCTTGTTGAACAGTGAGGCTGCAGACCTGCAGTCCGGACAGCAAATTCCTGTATTTAACGAGAGATGTTTCCCTGCAGCATATTTGCAAAGTCATGGGTAAGAACAGAGTAGCCAGAGGCGTTGAAATCTCTTCAAATCTACCCTCTCCTGTTTCAGCTTTTGGGTGATTCACCCCATTTTCAGGATTTTCATCTATTATTATAAGGAAAAGAGCAGGAATTCCGTACCACGAGTCCCACGATTCAAAATGGCATCAAAGGAAGGAGCCTCGGTCATGAGATGTCATCGTCTGCAGAACACCCTGCATTCCCTTATCATACACCTGTTTATACTTCTGCTTTGGCCGCTGCTCATCGGATGCGGAAAAGAGACGGATGAAGGCGGCATCGTATTTGCCGTAGGCGGTGCGCCCAGCGAACTGGCCGCCTGGGAAAAAGTCGTCAGCAGATTTGAAGAGCAAACCGGTATACAGGTGAGTCTGCTGCGCCAGCCGGCCAATTCACAGCAGCAGCTGCAGGGGCTGATGGTGGCCATGAAATCGAAACAGACAAACCCGGACGTCTTTCTGATGGACGTGGCCTGGGTGGGGCTCTTTTCCGCCGCCGGATGGCTGGAAGCCCTGGACAATGTGGACCGGAACGTCTTTTTTGAAGAACTCCTGCACCAGACGGATGTCTATGAGGGGCAACTCATGGCGGCCCCGGTCTACCTGGACGGCGGTATCCTTTACTACCGCACGGACCTTCTGGACGAGGCGGGTCTTTCGGGACCGCCCCGGACCTGGCGGGAACTGGCGGAATCCGGAAAGCGGGTGCAGGAGATCATGCGCAGGGAGAATCCCGGCTTTTTCGGTTTTGTCTGGCAGGGGGCGCAGTATGAAGGTCTTGTGGTCAACTTTCTGGAAATGGCCGGTGAACGGGGCGGCATCATCCTGAAAAACGAAACCGGCGGTGTGACGGTGGATCTGGCAGCCAATGTGAAAGCGCTCCGGTTCATGCGGGATCTCATCTGGGACTACAGAATCTCCCCGCCGAGTACCTATACCGAAATGCAGGAAGAAGAGGTCCGGACCTTTTTCCAGTCCGGCAACGCCATGTATGAACGGAACTGGCCCTATGCCTGGACCCTTCATCAGATGGACGATTCACCGGTGAAAGGCAAAGTGGGGATCGCACCGCTGCCCGGC
>JBEPXL010000376.1:0-4365 GCA_041641935.1 Desulfobacteraceae bacterium
AAAAAAGGACCGTATAATTGTTGAAGAGAAGGATGAAGATGCCTTCGGCAACGTGACCATTCGAACCAGGGAGTTGAAATTCGACAGACCTTCCGGAGATGAATATTATGAGATGTAAAACCAGGATGTTCCGAATCGCAGGTATTGCCCTCTCCCTTTTTCTCTCATTTTTCGTATGGATGGGGGGACCAGCCGATAGCATGTGCTGGGCACAGATGAACGGGAACATGGCACAGGGGAGTGCCGTGACCAAACGGATTACAGACATCCGCATTACTGATCAGCCGGATGCGGTTGATGTCTTTATTCAGGGAAACCAGATGCTGACTTACACATCGGTTCGTCAGCCGGTTCCCCTCGCGCTTGTTCTCTATTTTGCCCGCACCGGTCTGGCGACCACGCAAAATTTCTTTACCCCTCCCAATGAAGTCATCCATTCCATCGTAGCAACAGAACTCGTTCAGCAGGGACATACCACCACAAAAGTCAAAATTCTGCTCAAGAAAGATGCTTTTTCCGAGATTACCCGTGAGGGAAGCGATTTAAAGGTTTCTTTCAGCAAAATTACGGAAATGGCATCGACTCCATCGAAGATGTCCTCTCCGGCGGCTGCCGCCGGGGATGTATATCCGGAACCGGAGGTGCCGACGATCGAAACTGTCGGAAGACAGACCTTTCATACCGCCAACCAGCTTCAGTCGGTCTATGCCGCCCGATTCGGGGATGGGCTCAAGGTCTTTGTCGGAGCGGATGGTATGATTACCAACTATAAGTCATTCACCATCGAAAGTCCCGCCCGTATCGTTTTTGATGTTTTTAACATCCGAAGCCCCTATCAGGAAGAAAAGGTCATACCGGTCAACACCAAATGGGTCAAACATATCCGGTATTACAGCTATCCGGACCGGGTCCGTGTGATTCTGGATACCCAGAGTGCTTATCTGGATAATTTTTCAGCCCATCCTGTTGAGAACGGACTGATGATTCAGATGGGATCCGGTGTAAGCCGCGCTGCTGCCATGCGGCAACAGCCTGTCAGCGCATCGCCATCGGGGCGTCCCTCTGTTTCTCCTGCCATTCCTGCAGCAAATCGGGTCCAGTCGGTGTATGCATCCCAGTTGAATAACGGCATTCTGGTATCCGTCCGGGGAGACGGGACGATGCGGAACTATCAGACCTCCACTTCACAGGAGCCGCCCCGGATCATAGTGGATCTGTATGGCGTGGGAAGTCCCTATGACGGGGAGCAGGCGTTTCCGGTCGATACCCAGTGGGTGAAGGCTGTCCGCCATCGGAGTTATCCGGACCGGGTGCAGGTGGTGATCGAAACACGCAGACCCTATCTGGATGATTACTCCGTTTATCCGAACAGGGACGGTCTGGCCATTCGTATCGGCGGATCGGCTCCCGTCGCTGCAGCCGATACCGGAATGGCGGAAAGAATGCCTGCCCGTACTGTACCGCCTCCGCCTGCTCCCAATGTGGATTATACACGGCCTGCAGTGGTGAATCAGGTGGAATTTCTGAGTCAGGATGCCGGAAAATCGACGCTGGTGATCGGCACTTCCCGGCCGGTTCAGTATGATATTGATGAAACATCTGAGCGGAATCTTCAGATCAATCTTCTCAATACCCGCCTGCCGCAGCAGCATCGCCGACCCTTGATTACGGATCGGTTTGACAGCGCAGTGGATCAGATTCTTCCCCGTCCCAAACCTTCCAACCGGGATACCGCCATGTTTGCCATCCAGCTGCGCGAAGGGGTTCCCTATTTTGTGGAACAGGAAGGAAATGTACTGCGGGTCAACTTCGAAGCCTCTTCCATTTCGCCGAAACCGATGGCAAAACTTCCGCTGGACACGCCGGGGGCATCCGCACCGCCTCCGGGACCGGGAGATATGCCAATGTCTCCGCCGCCGGGCGCACCGGGAATGGCGCCACCGCCGGGCACGGCTGCCCCGGATCCCGGAGCGATGGACATGAACCCGCCACCGGGGGACGGTACGCTCGCGACCGGACTTGATGTGGATACCGATTTTGCTGAAGCGGTTCCGCAGTATACGGGAGAAAAGATCGCTCTTGATTTTTTTGAAACTGATATCCGGAATGTGTTCCGGATTCTCCGTGAAGTAAGCGGCAAGAACTTTGCGATCGACAAGGATGTAACCGGCAGAGTGACCTTGACACTGGCCGAGCCGGTTCCATGGGATCAGGTGCTGGATCTCATCCTTAAGATGAACAAACTGGGCAAGGCCGTGGAAGGAAATATCATTCGCATTGCCACACGTGAAACGCTGGATGAAGAAGAACGGCTCCGGCAGGAAAAACAGACGGCGGAGCTGACCCTGCGGGAGCAGCAGCGACAGCTTGAACCGCTGGTTACGGAGTTTCTTCCGGTCAACTATTCCAATGCAGCGCGGGAAATTCAGCCGCATATCGAAAAACTGCTGACCAAGGAGCGTGGAACTGTCAGCGTGGATGAGCGGACCAATGTAGTGATTATGACGGATACCGCTGAACGGATCGAGCAGGCAAAGGAACTGATCCGCAAGCTGGACCGGGTAACGCCGCAGGTTATCATTGAAGCCCGTGTGGTGGAAGCGACCACCAACTTCTCCAGAGAGATCGGAACCAACTGGCAGATGGGTGTCGGGGTACAGGAAGTCGGAGAAGATGGCGTCATTGATGTTGGTGGTACAGATGACGTGCAGGACAGTGTCAACAACCGGGTCGGATTTGGACCGGAGCGGGGATATAACAACCTCGGCGGGACCTATGGCTACAATATGGCCATGAACTTTCCGATTGCCGCAACCGATTTCGGAAGCATCGGGTTCAACTTTGTCCGGATTGCCGGTACACCGTTCCTCCTGAATGCCAAACTCCAGGCGATGGAATCCCAGGGAGAAGGCAAGATTATTTCAGCCCCCAAGGTCGTGACGCTGGATAATAAAAAGGCTGTTATCAAGCAGGGTATCAGTTATCCTTTCCAGACGGTCGAGGATGGAGAAGTCAATGTGGAATTTCAGGATGTTGACCTTCTCCTGGAAGTGACGCCCCATGTGACGCCGGATAACCGCATATCCATGAATATCAATATCACCAAAAATGACCTCGGCAACGTCATCGCCGGACAGCAGTCCTTTACGACCAAGGAAGCACAGACCGAACTTCTGGTTAATGATGGAGACACTGTGGTGATCGGCGGTATTATCAAGACGACCGACCGGAATGATGTTACCGGTATCCCCGGCTTGTCGAAAATTCCGATTCTCGGCTGGCTTTTCAAAAGCCGGAGCAATTCTACAGACAAAGAGGAACTCTTGATCTTCATCACGCCCCGAATCGTACAACTTGAACAGCGAACTGCTCAATTCTGATATTTAAGGTGCGATATACATGGAAAACAGGATAATCTTCATGAAAAAGATAATTCAGATTCTCTTTATTTGCTTTCTGGCAGTAGTTATCGGTTTTTCACTCTCCGGTTGCGGATCGGTCGGCGGTATAGATGAGGGCGATGACGGAGATGGTGGTGACGGTGGAGAAGATCCAGCACCACAGCCGAGTTTCAATTTTACCGGAACTGTCTATGGACAAAACGGCTCACCGTTTGGCGGGGTCGGGGTCTATGTTTTCAGCCCTGATTATACAGCGACGACCAATGCAAGCGGGATATTCGCCTTGAATATTGCTGCAGGGGAACATGTTCTGCTGACATCCCGTCCGGGGTATCTGGACAGTTATCAGATCTTCAATCTGCCGGAAGGCGGTTCGGAAAGCCAGCCGGTTCTGCTGCTGGATGCACCGGTTACACCGGTCAATGTTCTGGCTGCAACAGGAACAACAACGCCGATTGTTTCCAACAGCGTTGATGACAGTACTGCAACGCTTTCCATTCCGGCACAGAATCCAGCCAGTTTTGCAGTTAACGGGCAGACCCGATCATCAGAATCGATCAGCCTGATCAATGTGGATCTGAATGCTCCTCTACCGGTACCGCTTCCTTCTCCGGCGACCCTGGCGCCTGAAAATGTCGTCATCGGCGGAAAGCAGGCTCCGGTTTCTCTGGTGTCCATCCAGCCGGCACTTCTGAATATGAATACGGCCGCGACGCTGGATATGCCGAATCCTGTCGGCATCGGCGTTACGCGTATCCTGAGATTTGACCCGGAAACCCATCGCTGGCAGCCGGTCGTCAATACAGCGGGCACGACTGCACCGATTCTGCAGGGCGGTGTGTACGGGATTTTTTATGAAGAACAAAGAATAGGTTCCATCCGCGGAAGCGCTGCTCCCGGTTCAGTGATCTGGATTGCCGGTGAAATGGTAGAGGTCGGTGCGGACGGAACGTTTTTCTTCAAC
>JBEPXL010000377.1:0-4360 GCA_041641935.1 Desulfobacteraceae bacterium
CGGATGTAATTCCTGCATCGTTTTTCGAAGGACGGAATAAGAAATGAAAGCACCAAAAAACAGACTGGTCTTTGTCGTCGGCTATGGCGCGGCAACACCGCTGGGCAGTACGTTTGAAAAGACATGGGAACGGGCCGTCCGGGGAGAGGCCGGTTTCCGGAAAGTGACCAAATGCCAGGTCAATACCCTGAGCAATGTGGTCGGGGAGATTCCGGACTGGAATCCCCGGGATCTCGATTTTGCCGACCGGAAAGAGGTCTATAACTGGAATGCGGAATTTGTCCTTCTGACCATGGGCATCTGCCAGGCGGCCCTGAAGCACGCGGGACTGGAAATCAACGCGGAAACGGGCCCCCGGACCGCCGCCCTGATCGGCTCCGCCCTGAACGGAACCGATGCGTTCCGCGTCGCGATGGACAACTATCTCAACCGGGGACCATTCAAGGTGAGTCCGTATCTGCTGCCCAACCTCTGCGCCAATCTTCCCTCCGGCAAGGCCGGAATGCTGATGGGCTTTACCGGGCCCATCTTTTCTCCCCAGGGGGCGTGCGCATCGGGCAACCACGCCATCGGCATCGGCGCCCGGATGATCCGGGACGGAGACTGTGATTTCGTCCTTGCCGGTGGCGTCGATACCTGTCTGATGCCGGAGATCATTCACGGCTTTGCCAACATGAATGCCACGATCAAGGTTGTGGAAGGAGACCGGGCATACAATGATCCGACCCAGGCGTCCCGGCCGTTCAGTCTGGACCGGAAGGGAATGGTCCTCTCCGAAGGCGGCGGTGTTCTGGTACTGGCCGCAGAGGAGGCGATCTCAGCATTAGGACTTACCCCCCGGGCGGAAGTGCTGGGAATCGGCTGGACCTCGGACGCACACCATTTTACCCTGCCCAATCCCGAAACAATCATCCGGGCCATCCGGGAGGCGATTGACGATGCGGAAATCGAACCGGGAGCGATTGAATATGTCAACGCCCACGGAACCTCCACCCCCAAAGGCGACCGGACGGAGATCGAATGTCTCCGGACCATTTTCGGCAAAGCCCTGGAGCGGATTCCAATCTCTTCCAACAAGTCCCAGATCGGCCATACCCTGGGCGCTTCGGCTGCCATTGAGGCCGCGCTCGCTATCGAGGGGATGTGCCGGGGGATCATTCTGCCGACGGTGAACCATATTCCGGACCCGGCACTATCCGATGCGGATGTGGTTCCGAATACGGCCCGGAAACAGTCCTACCGCTGTTTTCTTTCCAATGCCTTCGGTTTCGGGGGGACCAACTGCTGTGTTATTTTTAAATCAGCAGCCGCTGACTGATCATTGAAATGAGACCTAAACCTTTTATACCGGAAGTTCTGAATGGAGACGAGCGGTATGTGCGGGACAGAACGGACGGGCTGTCATGGCATCGGTGCGCGTATCGGACGCTTTACGCCGATACGGATCGTTCCCAGGTCGTCTACCACGCGAACTACCTCCGTTATTTTGAAGTCGGACGGGCAACCCTGATGCGGGATGCAGCCTATGCCTACCGGGAAATTGAAGAAAGCGGATTCATTTATCCCATCATTCAGGTCGGGCTCGATTATTTTTCACCCCTGCATTACGATGATCCCATGTTCATCTATACACGCCCCTCGGGTCTGGAGCGCGTCAAACTCCGATTTGATTATGTGATTACCCATCAGGATTCGGGGGATATTGTCTGCAAAGGATTTACCCGCCACTGTGCCACCAACCGGTCCGGAAGGCCGGTGGGCATCGATGAAAAGACGATTTTCCTATGGGAGAACTTTCCGAAATAGAATCACGAAAAACAAGGCTGCCACTGGAAATCCCGATCCCGGCAAGTATGCTGGATCATCATTTCCAGGGGCGGGCGGTTTTCCCCGCTGTCGAGGCCATGCAGGTTCTGGCTGCTTCCACCCAATCCTGTGTTCCGGATGTTTCCGCCACCTGTATCCGGGATGCCGGTTTTGACAAGTTCCTTTTTCTTCCTTCTTTGGAATCCGATGAACATGATACCGCCATCCTGTCTGCCTGGAATGATCTGGAAATTCTGGAGAATGGTGACGTCATCTCAAAGCTCATCACCCGTACCAGATCCCCCAGAGCCGCCATTACCCGCACCAGAGAGCATGTGACAGTCCGCTTTCATTGGCAGAATGTGATCGATGATCTTTCTCCGCCGGGTTTTCAGAAAATGCCTCCGCCTGGCGAAGGATTCGACATCCCTTCTGAAACAATCTACGAGGAAATGGTTCCGTTCGGCCTCAGCTACCGCAATATCAGGGACCGCGTCTTTCTCTCGGAGAGTTGTGCCGTTGCCGATGTTCATGCCGCCCCCTTCCCTTCCCTGCCCGGACCGCTGGGTTCACCGTTTCCTCTGGACGCGGCATTCCATGCCGCCTGTGCCTGGGGACAGCGGTATGCCGGAATTGTGGCCTTTCCGGTCGGGCTGGACCGGCGGCATATTCTCAGGCCGACACGCCCCGGTGAAACATACCGGGCTGTGGTCCGGCCTCTCAATGATGATCCCGGACTGCTTCAGTTTGATATCGCCTTGTATACCGCAGATGGTGTTCTCTGCGAGAGTGCAGCCGGTGTACGAATGAGGGATGTCAGCGGAGGGCGGATGAAACCGCCGGAATGGGTGGTAAAGCAATAAGTGTTTCCCGTCTTACATCTGATCCGGATTTACCGTCACACCTCATGAAATAACGCCGCAATCGCCTGGCGGTCGTACTTGCCGGATGCTGTCACAGGAATTGTATCCACGACTTTGATCCGGCGCGGTGTGGCATGGGGTTCCAGTCCCGCTGAAGTCAGCACCATCTTCATCCCTTCCGGATCAACCGTCCCCTGGACCACGGCGTAAAGTGTATTTTCTCTTCCCTCTTCTCTGGCTTCAGAAATGACCACCGCATCCGAGACGCCGGAAACGGATTTCAGTTTTCCCCGGACCCATTCCAGATCCACCCGCTTTCCACCGACTTTGACAATCCCGTCCGCCCGTCCAAGAAGCAGGAAGGTTCCATCCTCCCGGACCTCTATGCGGTCCCCGGTTCTGAAAAAACCGTCCGCATCTGTTTCAATGTCCGGTGATATAAACGGCGACCGGACACAGAGCCGTTCCCCCGCAAGTTTCCATTCCACCACTTCAAACGGGGTTAGCGTCGCATCTCCCGCCGAACCGGCAATATGATCCGCTATGCCGCCGGTTTCGGTGGAACCGTAGATTTCCACTACATCAGCACCTGTTTTCCGGTGAAAATAATCAGCGTCCGCAGGGTCCAGTTTTCCGGCGGAAGAGAAGGCGGTCCGGAGCGTCGGCGCATGGAGTTCTGTTCCGTTCAGAATCCGGTAGTGCATGGGAACACTGGCAAATCGTGTGGGAGAATGGTTTCTGAACGCGGTGCGGATTTCCTCGGGAAATGTACAGATTTCCGGAACGACACCGGCGGAAGAGACAAAGGGTATCAGGACGGAATACAGGAATCCATAGATATGATACGGCGGAACCGTCGCCAGGATACAGTCCGTTTCACTGATGCCGTATCTTCGGGAATGAAACAATGCCTCCGAGAAAAGATTCCGTGGGGTTTTCGCCCACATTTTCGGTTTACCGGTGGAACCGCCGGTGAAAAAGGAAAGAATAATTGAATCGGGATCGACGGACAGAGGGAGAGATAAAATTTCCGGATGCAGATTCCGGAGATCGGGAATAAATGCAGAAATATTCTCCGGAACAATGTCCGGTCTGTCTGCAACGACAGTGGATAAACTGCGGGACTGGTGGATCTCCGAAATGGCCTGTTCTGATAGCGCGTAAGGAAGAATCAGCGGGAAACCACGCGACAGGGACGCAAGGAGCGTGGCCGCGAGTACACCTCTGTCTTCCGTGGCGACACACACGGGCCCTCTTTCTCCGGAAAACCGTTCATGAATTTGCCCGGCAAGCTGATACACCTGCCGGAACGTATATCGGGAGAGAACAAACGCATGTTCCGGATGCGCCGGTCCGGAAAGCAGTCGCTCCAGATATTCCTGAACACTATTCGGATCCATTCCAGCCATAGCGGGCTTCATTGCAGTCTCTTCTTCCTTCCATAACAGTAGTGAGAAATGAGCTATCGGTTCAAACGGTACCGGAAGCGACCATACCACAAAAGAGGGAAGAAATGAATACGCAGGCGCATCGTCTGAAACAGTGGCGGAAACGAACAGAGAACTCCGGACCGCAAAACGTCAGGGGCGGCTTGCGCCGCCCCTGTTTCATGAATGTGCTGCCGTCCGTACAAGTACAGATCAGAAGTTCCAGATCAGTTCCAGCCCGAGCCGGCTGGCAGTCTCGTCGGT
>JBEPXL010000378.1:0-4349 GCA_041641935.1 Desulfobacteraceae bacterium
CATGGTCCCAGATGCCCCCCAGGCGCATGGCCGTCAGGGTTTGATTGACCATGTCCAGGGCTTTCCGGTTACCGGTCCGGCGGTAGTGGCGCATGAGAAACAGAAGCCGGTGGGGCGTGGGAAATTTGGGGGACGGCTCAAATCCGCCGAATTCCGCATCAAAGCTGTTTTCGAGCTGGCTGTATGCCTGTGTCAGCACCGGTTCGGTCAGATCGGCCTCCTCGGCAAAGGCAAAGGCATTGTTCAGGTGCCCCGAGATCGTACCGGCGGAATCGAGTACCCGCTGGCGGTCGCCCTGCCAGAGGGTTTTCACCTGATCACAGAGTTCCACCAGTCCGTTCTGTCCGAACCGGGCCTGCTTGGGCAGATAGGTTCCCGCGAAAAACGGCCTCTTGTCGGGGGTCATGAAGATGGTCAGGGGCCATCCGCCCCGGCCGGTGAGCATCTGGCAGGCTGCCATGTAGACGGCATCGATATCCGGCCGTTCCTCCCGGTCCACCTTGATGCAGATAAAGGTGTCGTTCAGATGACGGGCCGCCTCTTCGTCCTCAAAGGACTCCCGTTCCATTACATGACACCAGTGGCAGGTGGCGTAGCCGATGGAGAGAAAAACCGGTTTGTCCTCGGCGCGTGCCCGGTCAAATGCCTCTTCCGACCAGGGATACCAGTCCACCGGGTTGTGGGCATGCTGGAGCAGGTACGGACTCTTTTCGTTCTTCAGACGATTGGAATGCATGAAAGGGCCTCCTTTCCTGAAATGCTTAATATAGGAACCAATCGGAGGCAATGCAATGCGGAAACAGGGCGGGAAGAACGGCAGGGCGGGAAAGGGTCATCCGCCGGGGTTATCGTCGATCTCCACCTCCTGATGCCGGTATTCCTGTGTCCGGGAGAAACTGATCTGATCCAGGGCTGCCTTGGCTTTTCCATGACCCAGCTGGGCCGCGCTCTGGAAATCATCCACGGCTTTGTGAAAATCACTCATTTTCCAGTAGATCACACCGCGGTTGTAGTAGGCCTGATCCAGATTCGGATCCAGCGCGATGGTCAGGGTAAAGACCCGGAGCGCTTCATCCAGATTACCCGACCGGTAGAGAAGATTTCCCTTCCGGAGCCACTCCGCGGGATCATCACCGCTCCGGGAAAAATTGATCTCGCGGACGTTTTTGAATTCGTATCCGCACTTTTTGCAGCGCGGGGCACTCACGGGCATCCGTTCCGAACATCTGGCACAGGTTTTCAGGGTACGGGAGACATCCATCTGAATCTTCTCCTGCATTTTCTTGTTCACCGTCAGGACGTACTTTCCCATGATCGTCCGGAGAAACTCCGCAAAGGGTTTCTCGTCGATCTGGTAGACATCGATCTGGTGGATAATCTCCTGCTGGACGATCTGGCGGTTTTCCTCGTAGTCCGGAAGGATCAGGGAAAAATCCGCCAGCAGTTCAATGATCTGACCGTATTTGTCCAGCTGCAGGTTCTGGATGGCAGCCGACGGCGGCATTTCGTTCTTGATGTTTTCAATCTTGAAGTAATCCACCGCATTCTTGATCAGGGTCTTGGTGCCGTCCCGGATGGTCTTCTCCAGGGTCGCGGTGTCGTGTTCGTGCTTCAGCCGCCGGATTTTCCGCTCATACCGGTCCTTCAGGTGAGTGATTTTCCGGTCATGCTCCCTTTCGAGCCATGTGCGGGCGTTCATCAGGGAAATCAGCAGAAAAATGACATAGGCGAATACGGCGATAAAGAACGACGCCAGGGGATTCATGACCTGAAAGGAGAGAAAGGCGAACAGTGTAATCCCGATCACGCCCAGCACGACCAGGTTGATGTAAATATTCATGCCAACGCCTCCTGATGATAAGCGCATGCAACCGCCTCCAGTGGTACTAACGGGTTATGAAACTGCTGTCTCTGCAACACGGAATGCCGATATTCCGGAGGTCCGTATCGCAGATGGCGGCGATGCGGAGGCAGAAGACAGGAACAAAAGCGTTGATGCAGTGATCTGCGGGTAAAGGAATACGATACTCATCTAAACATCTAAAACAATTTAAAAATAGAGACTTACGTTATCGTTCTATATTTCATGGAACAAGGCAATGAATCAATAGGGCAACCGGAGTATTCAATGGTAGAAAATCACTACTTCAGCGTGTTCAAAGCAAAAAAGGGATCACAGACACTCCTGTCTGCAATCCCTTTCTCTGTAATATGGTAGGCACGATTGGATTTGAACCAACGACCCCTACCGTGTCAAGGTAGTGCTCTCCCCCTGAGCTACGTGCCTTCAGAATCGAAATATGTACCTACCACTGCGCTCCTCTTTTGTCAAGCCGGTTTTTACCGCCGCTGCGCTTTTCCGGCGTCGCGGTTTCCCCTCCGTCCGGTGAGACGGAGAGGAAACAGACGGAGGAGCTTCAGCCGTTTATTCACACAGTTCAAACAGGGCGGCCGCACCCATGCCGCCACCGATGCACATGGACTCAACGCCGTATCTGACACCCCGTTCCCGCATCCGGTTCACCAGCTGGGCACAGAGTTTGGCGCCGGTGCATCCCAGGGGATGACCCAGGGCGATGGCACCGCCGTAGACATTGATCCGGTCCATGTACTTGTCGATACCCAGTTCCCGGATGCAGTAAAGTGCCTGTGCCGCAAAGGCTTCATTGATCTCCCAGAGGCCGATATCGGCCACATCCAGGCCGGTCATTTTCAGGAGCTTGGGAATGGCATACCGGGGGCCCACACCCATTTCATCGGGTCTGCACCCGACGGTGGTGTAGCATTTCAGTTTCGCAATCGGGGTGACGCCCAGTTCCTTTACTTTTTCTTCGCTCATCAGAACGGTCGCAGCCGCGCCGTCGGTGGTCTGTGATGAATTCCCCGCCGTGACGGACCCGCCGATGGCAAAGACCGGGTTGAGCTTTTTCAGTCCTTCCAGGGTGGTTTCGGGCCGGATTCCATCATCAAAATCCTGATTGAAGGTTTCCTTCCGGAAGGTTCCGTCGGCCTGCCGGGCGAATTTGACGGCCGGGGTGGGAACAATTTCCGTAAACTTCTTTCCGTTGAGGGCTTCCGCCGCTTTCTGCTGGGAGTTGTAGGCGAACTCGTCCTGGTCTTCCCGGGCAATATTGTACCGTTTGGCGACGTTTTCCGCCGTAATGCCCATGGATACATAGAGATCCGGATGCTGCCGGGAAAATTCCGGATCAGGCCGGGGTATGTTGCCGCCCATGGGAACGAAAGACATCGACTCGACACCGCCACCGATGGCGATCTCGGACCATCCGGCCATGATCCGCATGGCGGACTGGGAAATGGCCTCCAGCCCCGAAGCACAGAACCGGTTGACGGTTGCCCCCGACACTTCAATGGGCAGCCCCGCAATCTGGGTGGCGATCCGGCCGATGTTGAGTCCCTGCTCGGCTTCGGGAAAAGCACAGCCGATCATGACATCATCCACCTCTTTGGGGTCCAGACCGGGGGTTTTCTCCACAGCCGATTTCAAAATGAAGGAGAGCAGCTCTTCGGGCCGGGTCTCCCGGAAT
This sequence comes from Desulfobacteraceae bacterium, assembly GCA_041641935.1. Classification (GTDB taxonomy): domain Bacteria; phylum Desulfobacterota; class Desulfobacteria; order Desulfobacterales; family Desulfococcaceae; genus JBEPXL01. The sequence goes on from JBEPXL010000378.1 coordinate 3,549, forward strand.
GCCCCCTTGTTCCGCTTGCAGCCGGGGGTTCTGACAGATGTAACAATATATGCGTCTCTCATAGGGTCCTCCTTACAGGGAAGAAAGATGACATCTTTCCAGATTTAGTTTCGCAGGGGCTTGCCGGTCTTGAGCATGTGTTCCACGCGGGCCTGGGTCTTCTCTTCTTTCCAGAAGTCCACAAAGGCATCCCGCTCCAGTTTCAGCAGCACGTCTTCATCCACCAGGCTGTCTTTTTTCACATCCCCGCCACTGATGACATAGGCAATGCGCCGGGCCAGGAAGGTATCGTAATCGGTGATGAAGTTACCGGCACGCATATTGAACAGTTCCGCCTGGACCATCCCCTGGGCGGCCTGTCCGATGACCTTGACGGGCTGCTTCACCGGGGGACGGTATCCGGCATCGACCATCCGGAGCACCTCTTTCTTGGCCTCGCCGATCAGGTGATCCCGGTTGAAAATGATCCGGTCTTCGGGCCCCAGAAATCCGTTGGCCCGGGCATCGGCAGCCGAAGAGGAGAATTTGGCCATGGCGATGTTCTGAAACACCGGCAGAAAGTATTTCCCCAGATCGGTATCCTTCACCGCTTCGGGGATGCTCTTCAGAAATTTCTTCCAGAGATTGGTACAGCCGCCGCCGGCCGGGAGAAGTCCCACGCCGATCTCGACCAGGCCCATGAACAGATCCGCATGAGCGACCATCCGGTCGGCTGCCAGGCAGACCTCACAGCCCCCGCCCAGGGTCATGCCGTAGGGTGCGGCCACCACAGGAAAACTGGCATACCGGGCCTTCTGAAGG
>JBEPXL010000379.1:0-4348 GCA_041641935.1 Desulfobacteraceae bacterium
AAGAGGATAACATAATACCGGTTTCCGGAGTTTCAACCCCGGGTACCGGGCGGTGTCAGGATTTTCTGATGGTGTTGATAATTCCTGTCGAGGAGACGGATTCGGTCACCGGAATTAGGGCCACCCGTCCGCCGTAGTGTTCCACCCGTTCATGGCCCGCCACCTCGCCGGAGGCGTAATTGCTCCCTTTGGTCAATACATCCGGCCGGATGGTATCGAGCAGTTGATTCAGCTCATCGGAGGCGAAGACCACCACATAATCGACACTGTCCAGCGCCCCCAGAATCCGGACCCGTTCCCTTGCCCCGATGACCGGTCTGCCCTCCCCTTTGAGTTTCCGGACCGAAGGGTCATCGTCAATGGCAACGATCAGAACATCTCCCATTTCCCTTGATTCCGCAAAAAGCCGGATGTGCCCCGCATGAAGCAGGTCAAAGCAGCCGTTGGTGAGTACGACCCGCCGCCCCTGCCGTTTCAGTTCCCGGACAATAACGGAAATTTCGGTCAGGGATTTGTATTTCCGGGAAAGATCATCCGGATACCGTTTCAGCGCCGACGACAACTCCTGAATCGATACCGTCGCCGTGCCGACCTTGCCCACCACAATACCGGCGGCTGAATTGGCCAGTGCCGCCGCCTCCCGGAGCGGCAGTCCTGCCGCCGCAGAAAGGCCCAGAACAGAAATGACCGTATCCCCTGCCCCGGAGACATCAAACACCTGCCGGGCTTCGGCCCGAATCGTATGGGGAGGCTTTCCCCGCTCGAACAGCACCATACCGTCCCTGCCGCAGGTGATCAGCAGATTGTTCACCCCGGTTGTCTCCAGAAGATGGTTACCGGCCCGGATGCGGTCTTCGCCATCTCCGATATCCATGCCCGCGGCCAGGGCCGCCTCTTTCTGATTGGGCGTCAGAAGGGTGACGCCGGCATACCGGGTGTAATCCAACCCCTTGGGATCGGCAATGACCGGTTTTCCGGCCGCTTCGGCCTCCCGGATGACCTTGCGGAGAAAATCCCGTGTCATCAGGCCCTTGGCATAATCGGAGATGAGAACCGCATCGGCTTTCTGTATCGTTTCCCCGATGAACCGGTCCAGGGCCTGGAACGTGCCCGACGAAATATCCCTGCGGGTTTCCCGGTCGATCCGGAGGACATGCTGGCTGGCGGCGATGATCCGGGTCTTCCGGGTCGTGGGGCGGTCCGGTTCCCGGATAATGCCGCCGGTATCAGCATGGAGTGCCGCAAACAGCGCCATCATGCGGTCACCGTCCGGGCCGGGTCCGATCACCCCGGCCACTGAAACCTGCGCCCCCAGGGCAGCCAGATTGTTCACCACATTGCCCGCGCCGCCAAGGGTAAACTCCTCCCGCTCCACCGCCACAATCTGTACCGGCGCTTCGGGAGAAATCCGGTCCACCGTTCCCCATACATATTCATCGATCATGAGATCGCCGACCACCAGCAGATGACACCGGCTGAACCGGGAAATATCGACGGCCATCCTATTCTCCCCCCTCCGCGGAGGCGGCGATCAGCTCCGCCAGAAACCGGGGCGGCCGCACCACCCGTCCCGCCGGGGTCATGAAGGCATGCCGGGTATAGCCGCGCACCAGCGGTTTTTCCTCTCCATCCCGCCGGATGGCATAGTCAAACTTCATCCCCGCCCGGACCGACCGGTCCAGGGAGGTTTCAATCTCCAGGATATCATCATACCGGGCCGGAGAGATGTACTTGCACCATGCCTCGGAAACCGGCAGCAGTATCCCTTTCTCCTCGATCTCCCGGTAGGAGAGTCCGACAAACCGGAACAGTTCCGTCCGCCCCATCTCGAACCAGCGGAGATACTGGGCATAATAGACCATCCCCATCTGATCCGTATCACCGTAGATGACCCGGTATGTGGTCCGGTGCATCAGCATGGCGTCAGTCCTGCCCGTCCAGAATCTGTCCGATGATCGGTTTCAGTTCGTCATAGGCGGTGACGACCGGAAAGCCGGGGTACTCGGCGATGACATTGTCCGGAGGCCGGAAGAGAATGCCGTGTTCCGCGGCCTTGAGCATGGTAATATCGTTATAGGAATCACCCATGGCGATGATGTTGTAATTGAGACTGTGCAGGGCTTCCACCGTTTTCCGTTTTCCATCCTCCTGCCGGAGGTGGTAATCGGTGACGGTTCCGTCCGGAGCGACGGAAAGGGAATTGCAGAACAGCGTCGGCCAGCGGAGCTGTTTCATCAGCGGCCCGGCAAACTGGGTAAAGGTATCCGACACCACAATCACATTGGTCCGGGACCGGATCCAGTCGAGAAATTCCAACGCTCCGTCCAGGGGCTTCATTTTTGCGATGACACTGGTAATGTCCTGTATCTTCAGATTGTTTTCCTGCAGGATGGCCAGACGTTTCTGCATGAGGACATTGTAATCCGGAATATCCCGCGTCGTCAGCCGGAGTTCTTCAATCCCGGTCTTTTCTGCAACATTGATCCATATCTCCGGAACAAAGACCCCTTCCAGGTCGGAACAGACTATATACATGGCATTTTCCTCTTCAATTATCAGTCTTCATCAGCTTTAATCGTCCGCTTCGACCCGGATGATGACCGGGTCATCCTGTACCACATCGAGGCGGTCAATGGTTGTCAGGGCCTTTTTCACATCCGCTTCCCGCGCCTTGTGGGTCAGCATGACGATGGGGACGGAACCTTCCACTTTTCTGCCTTTCTGCTGGACAGAGGCGATGCTGATGTTATGATCCCCCAGAATGCCGGAAATATTGGACAGAACCCCGGGCCGGTCCAGGGCCGCAAACCGGAAATAGTAATGGGTTTCGATCTCATCCACCGGCATGACCGGTATCTTCCGGATCGCCTCCGGCTGATAGGAAAGAATCGGTATCCGCCCGGTGGTCCCGCTTGCCATGTCCCGGGCTATATCGGCAATGTCACTCACGACGGCGCTGCCGGTGGGCATCATTCCCGCGCCGTAGCCGTAGAGCATCATATCCCCCACGGCGTCCGCCGAAATGGTCACCGCATTCAGGTTTTCCCTCACATGAAAGAGCGGACTGGTCGCCGGAATCATGGTCGGATGGACCCGGGCCTCCACGGCATCGCCCCTGTTCTTGCCGATGGCCAGGAGTTTGACCTTGTACCCGAACTCCCGGGCGAAGTCGATGTCCAGGGGCGTGATTCCGGAAATTCCCTCCACATAGATATCCGCCAGATTGATTTCCATGCCGAATGCGAGGGCATTCAGGATCGCCAGTTTATGGGCGGTATCATGTCCCTCCACATCCAGGGTCGGGTCCGCCTCGGCAAACCCTTCGGCCTGGGCCTCGGAAAGGGCCTGTTCAAAAGAGGTTCCTTCCTCGGTGATTTTGGTCAGGATATAGTTGCATGTTCCGTTGAGGATCCCGGTCATGGCATCGATCCGGTTGCCGACCAGTGCCTCCCGGAGGGTCTTTATAATGGGCATGCACCCGCCGACACTCGCTTCGTAGGCCAGATCGACACCGGCGGACCGGGCGGCGGAGACGAGTTCATTGCCGTGGGCCGCCATGAGTGCCTTGTTGGCCGTGACCACATGCTTTCCGTTCCGGATCGCCTTCAGAATAAATTCTTTGGCAAGGGTTTCTCCGCCGATCATTTCAACGATGATATCGATGTCCGGATCATCCAGTACCCGTCCCGCGTCACGGATCAGCACCCCCTCGCCGAACCGGACCCCCCGGTCCCGTGTCGTGTCGATATCCGCGGCATGTTTCAGCACCAGTTCGGCCCCGATCCGTTCCTGGAGCAGTCTGCTGTTTTCGATCAGGATTCTGGCGACGCCGGTTCCCACCGTTCCACAGCCGAGTATGCCGATATGAATCTTTTTCATGAAACCCTCCTTACATTACCTTGCGAATGCCTCTGATCGCCTGATTGATCCGCATGTTGTTTTCAATGAGGGCAAAGCGGACAAATTCATCTCCGTATTCACCGAATCCGAGCCCCGGCGACACCGCCACCTGGGCCTCCCGGATCAGAAACTTGGAAAACTCCACCGAGCCCATCTTCCGGAACTGCTCGGGAATCCGTCCCCAGACGAACATGGTTCCCTTTGGACTCGGAATGTCCCACCCGATCCGGCTCAGTCCGCTGATCAGGGCATCCCGCCGGGACTTGTAGGTCTGCCGGATCGTTTCCACACATTCCTGATCGCCGTTCAGGGCGATAATGGATGCAATCTGAACCGGCTGGAAGATCCCGTAGTCCAGATAGCTCTTGATCCGCCGGAGGGCGAAGATCGTTTCCGGGTTCCCCACACAGAATCCGACACGCCAGCCGGGCATGCTGTAGCTCTTGGA
>JBEPXL010000380.1:0-4348 GCA_041641935.1 Desulfobacteraceae bacterium
CAGAAAATCGAAAAAATCCGAACACCCTTCCACATGGTTCATGAAGGTCAGCACCACATAGACCTGGGGCGGCCGGTTGCGTTTGAAGGAGAGCAGGTTGATCTTGCCCCGCATCATCTGGGCCTGCTTCTTGAGGGAACCCGAGGATTCCGAAAGAAGGGTTTCCCCGTTCAGCGTCACAATCACCTTGGGGGAGCGCTTTTTGAAAAGGGGTTTCCACAGGTTCAGCAGGGCGGATCGCGCCTCCCGGGAGGTGTCGTTGAGCAGGGCCGCCGGAATCTCCTGCACCAGGATTTTCGATCCCAGGTAGAACTGGATGAGCGGGCTGTTGGTGTAGCTGGGATAGAACTGGCGGGACTGTCCCTGCCAGTCGGTGTAGTGGTTGATGAGAAGGGATTTTCCCGCGCCGGCTTCCCCCATCACGATAAACGGCTGGTAGAGCATGATGGACCGGCGGAACTCGTTGGGAATCCCCCGCAGAAATTCCTTCCAGGCGCGGACCAGACTGCCCGGAGAAATCCGTTCCGCAGGCGGGGCCTCCTCCGGGATCGCGTCCTGCGCCGGGGCTTCTGCGGCTTTTTTCCGCCGCCGTTTCCGTATCCAGAGCACCAGCAGAACCAGGAGAATACCGATAATGATCGCCAGCCCCCAGTAGGGCCAGTTTTCGAGCTGGAAAAACCTGTCCAGCATCCGTCTGATCTGCAGAAAGACTTTATTGAGCTTCGCGTAGAAGCCCCTGAGCATATTCAACATGGGCGTATGGTATCAGTTGTTTCGTTGTATCCGTGTTTCGGGTAAAAAAAGACGGCGTCCGTTCGTTATTCCGCCGCTTCGGGCGCCGGGGATTCTTCCGCTGCGGAACCCTCCGGCCGAATGGCCAGTTCCCCTTCCTCGACGGTGATCCGCACCGTTCCGCCTTCCCCGATGGCCCCCCGGATGATCTCCTCGGCGAGCTGGTCCTGGAGCCGGGACTGGATCACCCGCTTCAGGGGCCTTGCGCCGTAGAGGGGATTGAATCCCGCTTCGGCCAGCAGGATTCTGGCTTCCTCATCCACTTCCAGATGAATATCCCGCTCCGCCAGCAGTTTCTGCAGCTTTCCGAGCTGAATATCCACAATCGGTTTCATGACCTCCAGGGTCAGCTGCCGGAAGACGATAATGTCATCGAGACGGTTCAGAAATTCCGGACGGAAATGGCCCCGGACCGCCTCCATGATCCGGCGGTTCATCTCCATCGCCTCCTCCTCGGTTCCGGCGGGTTCGATGTGATCGGCCCCCAGGTTGGAGGTCATCAGGATGACGGTGTTGGAGAAATTGACCGTCTGGCCCTGACTGTCGGTGAGCCGTCCGTCATCCATCAGCTGGAGAAAAAGGTTGAAGACATCGGGGTGGGCCTTTTCCACCTCGTCAAAGAGAATGACGCTGTAGGGCTTCCGGCGCACCTTGTTGGTGAGGATGCCGCCTTCCTCGTATCCCACATACCCCGGGGGCGCACCCACCAGCCGGGCGGCCGAGTGCTTTTCCATGAACTCGCTCATGTCGATGCGGAGCAGTGCCCGTTCGTCATCGAAGAGGAATTCGGCCAGGGCCTTGGCGATTTCCGTTTTTCCGACGCCGGTGGGGCCGAGCATGAGAAAGGAGGCGATGGGGCGGTTGGGGTCCTGCACCGCGGCCCGGGAGCGGCGGATCGCCTTGGCGATCACCGCCAGGGCATGGTCCTGGCCCACCACCCGTTTCTGCAGCAGGGTTTCGAGCTGGAGAAACTTGTCCTGTTCCGAGGCCATCATCTTGGAAACAGGAATGCCGGTCCAGCGGGAAATGGTGTCGGCGATGTCCTCTTCGTCGATGAAATCCTTCAGCAGGCGGCTGTCGGAGATATCGATATCGGCGTATTCTTCGAGAATCTTTTCACACTCGGGGATGATCTTGTACTGCAGTTCGGCCACCCGGGCGAAATCCTCTTCCCGGATGCGCTGTTCCATCTCCTGCTTTGCCTGTTCGAGGGTCTGTTTGGCCTCCTGCAGTTCGACAATGGCGCTTTTTTCCCGGGCCCACCTGTCGGTGAGGGTCCGGCTCTCCTCCTGCAGTTCTTCCAGTTCGGATTTGAGGGTAGTGACCTTTTCGACGGTGCGGGGTTCGGTTTCGCCTTCCAGCGCCTTGATGTCGATCTGCAGCTGGAGAATCCGGCGGTCGATGGCCTCGATCTCTTCGGGTTTGGACGAGATGCCGATCCGGAGCGACGCGGCGGTCTGGTCGATGAGATCGATGACCTTGTCGGGCAGAAACCGGTCCGGGATATACCGGTGGGCCAGCCGGGTGGAGGAGACGATGGCGGAATCGAGAATCCGGACGCCGTGGTGGACCTCGTATTTTTCCTTGATGCCCCGGAGGATGGAAATGGCCTGCTCGATGGTCGGTTCATCGACCATGACAATCTGGAACCGCCGCATGAGGGCGGCGTCCTTTTCGATGTGCTTGCGGTACTCCTCCAGTGTGGTGGCGCCGATGCACTTGATTTCCCCTCTGGAAAGGGCGGGTTTGAGGAGGTTGGAGGCGTCCATCGCCCCTTCGGAACTGCCGGCCCCGATGATCATGTGGATTTCGTCGATGAACATGATAATGTCCCCGGCATCGACAACTTCCTGGATGACCCGCTTGAACCGTTCCTCGAATTCCCCCCGGAACTTGGCCCCGGCGATGAGCTGCCCCATATCCACGGCGAGGATGGTGATGTTCTTGAGGTTGTCGGGAACTTCCCCCTGCACGATCCGCTGGGCCAGTCCCTCGATGATGGCGGTCTTGCCCACACCGGGTTCGCCGATGATGATGGGGTTGCTCTTGAGCCGTCGGCTCAGCACCTGGATCACCTGGCGGATTTCTTCATCCCTGCCGATGATGGGGTCGATTTTTCCCCGGCGGACCCGTTCGGTGAGGTCGATGGTGTATTTGGCCAGGAATTCGGATTCGGACGCGCCTTCTGCTTCGCCGCCGGCCTTGCTTCTGGGAACCTGTTCCAGCAGCAGGGCCAGATCTTCTTTCTTTGCCCCGGATTCGGTGAAGGCGGTGAGGATTTCCTCCTTTTCGAGCATCCCGAGCAGGATGTGGTTGATGCCGATGTATTTGTCGCCGATGCGGGTGGCGGCTTCCTCGGCGTGGATGAAGACCTTCTCCAGATCCCGGTTGATGGGGGTCTGCTGGGTATCCGCCGATGCCTTTGCCTGGGTGAGGAGGCGGCTTTCGATTTTGGCCCGGAAGGTGCCGATGTCGATTTTGGCGTCCTGGAGGTAGCGGCGGGCGAGGCTGTTTTCCTGTTCCACCATTCCGAAGATCAGATGCCAGGGGGTGACGTACTGATGCTCATTCTTGACGGCCAGTCGGGAAGCGCGTTCGATGGCATCCTGTGCTTTGACGGAAAATTTTTCGATGATCATGGGAGCCCCCTTTCATCTCTTCGGTTGGGTTAAGGGAGAAGGGTTACGGGTTTTTCTGCGGGATGCGTGTAAAACGGTGGTGCTGACGCTGTATATGATGGTTCTGCTGTTCGCCCGGTACGGGTTCTGGTGCTGAATCAATGACTGAATGTAAAGGGTGTTGCTGCTGAAGTGGTTTGTCCTCCGTCTGCGGTGTGGGACCGCTGTCCGGCTGATGTGTATGGGCTTGTATCATATTTTGTTGGAATGACAAAGATGTTTTTGCTGGTGTTATAGATAATGCCTGTGGGGGAGGGGTGCAAGGGGGGGGGAATCTGGTGGATCAGAGATCGAGTGGGCTGCGGGCTTCCCGGATGGCCCGGCTTTTGATGGTGCGGGTGTAGATCATGGTGGTGCGGACGTCGCTGTGGCCCAGCAGTTCCTGTATGGTCCGGATGTCATAGTTGGATTCGAGCAGATGGGTTGCAAAGCTGTGGCGGAAGGTGTGGCAGGTGACGCGCTTGAACACTCTGGCCTTCCCGACGGCTTTTTTGAGTTCTTTTTGTACATGGCGTTCGTGAAGATGATAACGCCGGTATTCACCGGTTTCGGGCACTGTTGTGAGTCTTTTTGCGGGGAAGAACCACTGCCAGATGATTTCCTTTGCTGCATTTTTGTACTTCCTGTCCAGCTGGCCGAACATGAATGCCCCCGCGTATCCGTCCGCCAGATCTTTTTCGTGGAGATTGACCACCCGGTTCCGGTGGGCGAGCAGATCGCTCCGGGTCGCTTCGGGAAGCGGGACGGTTCGATCCTTTTTCCCTTTGCCGTCGTGGATGGTCAGGATGCCTTCGTCGAAGTTGAAATCACCTGCACGAAGCTGGAGGCACTCGAAGAGACGGAGGCCGCAACCATACAGAATCTGGATGACGAGGTTG
>JBEPXL010000381.1:0-4336 GCA_041641935.1 Desulfobacteraceae bacterium
GACAGCACCTGGTTGAGCGAAACAATCTGGGGATCGGTGGACAGACTGTTGCCGTAGGTGGTCATCCGGTCCAGTTCCGGCCAGTATACCGTCAGTGGTGTTTCGCTGTCGATCCGCTGCTTCCGGTCCAGTTCATTTTGCGCCTTCCGGGCCAGGGACATCACCGTATCCCGGTAAAACTGTTCCAGAATCCGGCGGGAAGCGGCGATGCTGGTCCGTGCAGCCGCCGCAGCGGCTTCCGGTTCTTCTTTCTTCAGGCGCACTTCCGCCTGTTCCAGTGCCTGTGCTGCCTCTGTAAAATCATCCGGAAACCGGTTTTCGGTCCCCAGGCTCCGGATCGTGTCCAGGTAATTCCGGGCCCGCCGGATATCTTCCTGCACCGGCTGTTCCGCATCAACGCCGCCCCCGGGGAGTGCGCAGCCGGAGAGGCAGAGCAGGAGAAACAGGCTGCCTGCCAGAAACAATAACCCTGTTACGGCGCTGTGCCGCCGGAGTTCAGAATGCCTTCCCGGTGCGGGCCGACAGATCCACTTCCAGTTCCCGGCGCACCTGCCGGACATGGTCGATTTGATCCTGTATGTCTTCACCTTCCTCCAATGCCTCCTGATAGAGCGTCTCCAGTGTTGTCAGTTCCCGGTGGATGGCATTCATGACCGCAACAATCTCCCGGGCCACATTCTGGTGTTCACCCTCTTTGATCCTGAGCGCCTGGTAAAGTTCAAGGTGTCTGTCCAGATTCTGCCGGGTTTCCTGCAGACGGACGGTTTTCATTTTCTGTTCCAGATCATCGATCCGTTTCCGGATGTCATCGATATTCCGCCGGAATTTTTCATCTTCGGTCCGTGCCAGAAGATCCGCTGCGATCTGGCGGTGCTGATGGTAAAGCGCAAGAGCCGTTTTTAAATCACCCTGCTGTTCCGCTGTTTTCCCCTGCCGGCTGAAATGATCCATCATTTTCCGGATACGGTCCAGGGCATACCGGTTCTCCGGGTAAATGTCCAGCACCGCCCGGTAGAGATTGAGGGCATTCTCCTCTTCCGGTTCCGTGTACTGCTGCTGCCGGTAATACACATCCGCCTCCTGAATCAGCAGGGCTACCCGGTCGAGCCGGTCCAGCCGCATTCGCACTCTCGTATGAATCCCCCGGATGGTTTCATCATTCATCACCGTCAGGGCATACTCCGCCACCTGGCCGCCCTGCCGGTAATAGGGACGGGCCGCGGCATGGTCGCCGGCATCATAGGCCGTGTCCCCCTGTTCCATATAAAAGGCGATCATTTCGCGGAGCCTCTGCCGGGCGTTGGCATGGGTCGGGTCCAGGGCAAGGGCGGCCTTATAGCGTTCAAAGGCGTTGCCTTGCTCCGGTGTGGTAAAGCGCTGTGCAATGAAGTAGCGGTCTCCTTCATCCGACAGCTTCTCTGCTGCGGAAATGCGCTCTTCCAGTTCGGCAATCCGCTCTCCGAAATCCTTTCCGTCTTTCAGTGCCCTGTCACCGAATGTATCGGTAACGTACCGGACCACCATCCGTCCGTTCCGGTAATACTGAATGGCCCGCCGGAGATTGTCCGCCTCGGTGTTCTGTCCCAGCATACCGTAAAAGCGGATCATGTCGTAAATCCGGTTCCGTGCATGACGGTTTCCGGGATCAACAGCCAGAACCGAACGGTACAGGTCAAAGGCATTTTCATTTTCCGGGGTGACCATGCGGCGACGGTCAAAGAGTCTGTCCGCTTCCGCCAGCAGACGGTCCTGGGGCCGGTCAAGATGGTTCAGTATGCGGATGCGGCGGGTCATCCGTTCCTCGACCGCCGCCAGTGCCGGGTCTTCCAGAATCGGGCGGACCTTGTCCAGTGCAGAGAGATAGTCCCGATAATGCCTGCCCGCCTCGGCATAGGCTTTTGTCTGGAAGGACTGATCGCCACGTTTCTTGAGCGCTTCCAGAACCTTCTGCAGTCCCTCCCGGGCTGCCGCATGGGTTCTGTCTGCCGACAGAACCTGCCGGTACAGGTCAAAGGCATTTTTTCCAGGCGGGGAAATGAGTCGGTTCTGACGGAAAAGCCGGTCTGCCCGGTTTATCTTCTGCTTGACAGCCGGAGAATCGGCAAGCAGGAAAAAATCGGCGCGGACGGTTTCGCCGGGGGAGACGCGCACCGTCCGGGACCGGGACGGGATGTCCCTTGTTCTGACGGTGATGGTCACTTCACCGGCGGGAAAATAAGGCCGTTTCAGGGGCCGGTCCGGATGGGCAAGTCCCTCGATGTTACCGTTGAGGTACACCTTTACATCCGGCATATCCACATGAATTTCAAGACTCCCGGTATTTTTATTCGTGGTCGGAACCACTGGAACAGGGGTGACTCCCTGCACGGGCGGCAGGAAAAACCGGGAAATCAGAAGAACGCCTGTGAAAAAAATCCAGATGGTCCGCTTACCTGTTTTCATACCCTCTTGAACTCCGGTAAAGGTAAAAAATACAACATATTATTCTATACATGGAATGGGAGAGGGAATCAAGATTTAGTTTCGGGATGCACAAATCGCCATCCTTGCACAGGATTCAGGATTGTGTTCAGACCGCCTTTCCGTTACAAACAGAACACGCTGAACAACCTGATGATCCATTGAACAACTGAGGAGAAATGGATGGAACTCGTTCAGAAATCCCAGAACTTTTTTACCCGGTCGGTGCATTTTTTCAGGCATGGTGTATGGCAGGAGCAGCTCGATTCCCTGCCGCCGCTCAAGCGACTGGGATATAAAGCCGCCCGGATTCTGATGATGACGATTCACGGGTACACTCATAACCGCTGTCCCCTGCGGGCGTCCGCGCTTACCTTTTATACGCTGCTGTCCATCGTTCCCGTAGCGGCCATGGCCTTCGGCATCGCCCAGGGCTTCGGCGTCGAAAAGGTGCTGAGAAAGCAGCTTCTGGAGAACTTTCCGGGGCAGCAGGAAGTCATTACCCAGATCATCGGCTATGCCAATTCCCTGCTGGAAAACACACAGGGAGGACTGATCGCGGGGATCGGTATCATTTTCCTGTTCTGGGCCGTCATCCGGGTGCTGGGCCAGATCGAAATGTCCCTGAACGATATATGGGAAGTGGAAAAGGCCCGTCCGATTTCACGCAAACTGAGTGACTATCTCTCGATCATGATCATCGGTCCGGTTCTGGTCATTGTGGCCGGCAGCACGACCGTCTATATCCGGACTCAGGTGACGAACATCGCCGAGCAGGTCGCCCTGATCGGGATGTTCAGCCCGGTGATCTTCTTTTTTCTGCGGCTGCTGCCGTTTTTTCTGATCTGGGTCGTCTTTACGCTGATCTACAAACTGATGCCCTATACAAAAGTCTATTTCTCCTCCGCCCTCATCGCCGGTATTATCGCCGGTTCACTCTACCAGTTTGTCCAGTGGGCCTATCTCTATTTCCAGGTGGGCGTCTCCCGGTACAATGCCATCTACGGCAGCTTTGCGGCGCTGCCCCTGTTTCTGGTGTGGCTCAACCTGAGCTGGCTGATTACCCTGATCGGTGCGCTGGTGTCGGCATCCTACCAGAACGTCAATATTCTGGAAGTCGAAAGCGAAGAGATGGAAATCAGTCCGTCCTACCGCAATCTGCTGTCCCTTTATGTCGCCCATATGATCATTAAACGGTTTGCCCGGGGGGAACCGGCCTGTACCCGGGAGGAGATTTCACGGGTACTGAAAATTCCCCTGCCGCTTCTTCAGTATCTTCTGGTACGGCTGGTCCGCAGCGGCATTCTGTCCAGTGTTCAGACGGATAAAGAAGAGGAAGCGGCGTATCAGCCGGGGTGGGATATTGGTTCCATGACCATCAAATCCGTGATTGACGCCATTCAACACCAGGGAAGCGAGGAACTGCCCATCGAAAAAAACCGGGAGTACAATGCCCTTGTCGAAGCGATGACGGCCTTTGATGAAGCGGTGAACCAGTCTTCCGCCAACCGGCTGATGAAGGATATCTGAGGCTATATCCCCAGATAGGCCCGCTTGACCTCTTCATTGGTAAGAAGCTGATCTGCGGTGTCTGACAGAATAATCTGTCCGTTTTCCATTACATAGCCGCGATTGGCCACCTGCAGGGCCAGGTTCGCGGCAGCTTCGCCGATCCGGACCAGCGACTGGCTCACTACCGTGAGCGGTGGCTCGCATAGCTCGGCTCGCACGTCGTCGTATGTGGCCACCGAGACATCTTCGGGCACGTGCAGCCCCGCCTGCTCCATCAGCCTGCGGGTCACCCGCTTGTCGTCGCAGCGGCTCATCGCGATCGCGGTGGTCAGTTCGGTCAGCGACTCGCGGCAGACGATCGAGC
>JBEPXL010000382.1:0-4336 GCA_041641935.1 Desulfobacteraceae bacterium
TCCGCGTCAGGGGGAAGAGCCTCCCGCTGATACAGAGGAGCGCCGTCCGGTTGCAGCGAGAACGATTGGCGCCGAAGCCTCTGCCGCGCTGGGCAGTGAGGTGCAGATTACAGCGGATGAGATCCGCAACGCGCTGGTCATTGAAGCGACTCCCCGGGATTACCGGATCATCGAAAATATTCTCAACCGGCTGGATGTATTACCCCGGCAGGTGCTGATCGAGGTAATGATCGCCGAAATTTCACTGAATGCGTCCCTTGAGCTTGGCGTGGAATGGGAGTATGTCAAAGGGGATGACAATCTGAGTACTTCGCTGCTCAATGCCAGCGCCGGCAGTGCGGGACTGCAGTACGTCATCGGGCAGGCAACCCGATGGAATGCCGCCCTGTCCGCCCTGGCGCAGCAGGACAAGGTCAATATTCTTTCCTCTCCCACGGTTCTTGCTTCGGACAACAAGGAGGCCCAGATCGACATCTCCACCGAAGTACCCGTCGCCAGTGCCCAGTATCAGTACCAGGGCGAAGTGGAACCATTGCTGCAGACCAACATCCAGTACCGGAATACAGGTGTCATTCTGACCGTAACGCCTCATATCAATGAATATGGCCTGGTCAGCATGGATATTAATCAGGAAGTGAGCGAACAGAGCGAAAGTGTGCAGGTCGGTGAAGTTTCTCTTCCTTCTTTTTTCAAACGGAGTGTCAATACCTCATTAACCGTCCGTCATGGGCAGACCATCGTCATCGGCGGACTGATTCGGGAAAACCGGAGTGAGGGACGTTCCGGGGTACCATGTCTGGGGGGCATTCCGGTCTTTGAATGGGTTTTCGGAAAGAAAACCACCAACCGGGACAAGACGGAACTGATCATTCTGATTACGCCCCGCGTGATTGCAACCCTGGAGGATGTGGATGCGGTGACACAGGAATTCAAGAACAAAGTCGGCCATGTGATTTATGATACGGAAAATCCGGAGCCGAATCCGATTCTTCCCTGACCTGTTTTCAATGGTTGCCGGATTCCCTCTGTATGCAGTTGCTGCCGCCATCCCTTCGAACCATCCCACCTGACCCATGATCATGATTATCCGCCGATGTGTTCCGGATTGCGGGCCGCTCTGGAAAAAGATTTTTATCTTCCTGATGGCGGTTGCGTGGTTTTCCGGTACTGCATCGTTGCTTCGGGGAGAAGAACCGGAAGAACTGCGGGTTGCATTGCTGGTGTCAAGAAATATTCGCCCCTATCTGGAGGCTGTGGAAGGGATTACCCGCATCCTGAAAGAATATGCGGGTGCGGATGTGACCGTATTTGAACTGGAAAAAATGGAGGGAAAAGGCGAAACCGTTTTAAAAGAAAATCTGGCGCGGAAACATTTTCATCTCCTGATCGGGGTCGGCCCGGAAGCCGCCCGTCTGATGGCTGATCTTACCAGTGTCGTTGTTCCCATGATGTATACCATGGTCCTTCATCCGGAACGAACCGTTTCACCGTCGGATTGCGGTATACCGCTGGATATTCCCCTGCATATCCAGCTGCGAAAGATTGCCGCGGCATTACCTTCCGTACGACGTCTTGGCCTGTTGTATGATCCGGCGTTCAATGCGGATTTTCTGAAAAAAGCAGTGAAGCATGCCCCCGCGCACAACCTTGAGATTGTTCCGTTGCCGGTTTCTTCCCGCTCGGATATACCGGAAGTTCTGGATCGGAACTGGTCCCGCATTGATGGGTTATGGCTGATACCGGATCAGACGGTCATCTCTGAAAGTATTGTTCAGTACGTCATCAAACAGGCGCTTTACAAGCGTCGGCCTGCAGTCGGCTATAACCGTTTTTTTTATGAATCCGGCGCGGCCCTTTCGTTCATCTTTGAATATGAAGAAATCGGCCGTCAGACCGGTGTGCTGGCACTGGATCTGATGGCAGACGGCATATGCGAATCAAAGCCGCCGGTGTTTCACGCGTGGCTGAATCAGCGCGTTCTTGACCGGCTGGGAATTCCCGTACCGGAACTGGCAGAGGTAGAAGCGGGACCATGAAACGGCGCGGCATCCATTTTCGACTGCTTCTGGCCGGTTTTCTCCTGATCAGCGCCACGACGATCGTACTCGGCTATATGGGCGTAAAAATTTCGCATCAGTTTGTCCAGACACGCTTTGAGGAACGGATGCGGTTTCTGGCCCGCTATCTGGCCCTGAACGCGGAACTGGGAATCCTCATTGATGAGCGGAATATGCTGGAACGGCTGGCGGAGAACCTGCTCTCCGAAAAGGATGTGGTGCAGGTGACGATTTTCAACCGGTTCGAAGAACCGCTGGCTGATAAATCCCGAAAGGCGACAGGTCGCCTGTCTGTGGTCCAGGTTCCGGTGCTGCTGAAGGAGATGCAGGACGAGAGCCGGTTGTTCCAGTGGCAGACCGGAGATGGCGACGGTGAACGCATCATCGGAACGGTGGAAATTACCTACACCACAGAGGGAATCAACCGGCTGCTCGGGACAATGAAAAGCCGGTTTATCTGGATTGCGGTGACAGTGGCCGCACTTTCCGTATTCATTTTCTATTTTATCTCCCGATCCCTGGTTGCGCCGGTGAGCCGGCTGGCCCATGCCGCCCGGCAGGTTGCCGGCGGGAATCTTACCCTGCGGGTGAAAGCGGATACCAGTCTTCCGGAAACCCGGGAGCTTTCGCTGGCATTCAATGCCATGCTTGATTCCATTGAAGAAAGCCAGAAGGCGCTGGAAACGGCGCATCAGCGGATGCTTCGTCAGAAAATGCTGGCCGAAATGGGGAAATTTTCCATGATGATCGCTCATGAGGTAAAAAATCCCCTCAGTATCATCAAAAGTTCCCTGGATGTTCTGAAAAAGGACCATGATGGTCTGACGGATGATATGCTGGTCGGCTTCATTGAAGATGAAATTCGGCGGCTGAATCGTCTGATCGAGGATTTCCTGATGTTTTCCCGGCCTGCTGAACCGGCATTCCGGTCAGTGGATGTCCATGCCATGCTGCAGGAATGTCTGATTCGTATCGAGCTGCAGACAGGTGAAGGTGTCAGCATTGAGCATCATATTCCGGACGAACCGCTGCCTCTTGCCGTTGACCCGGATCTGCTGGTCCGTTCCTTTTCCAATATCATCAAAAATGCCATAGAATCTGATGGCCGGAACAATCATATTTGTGTGCGGTCCTGTCACAACGGGAAATCCTGGTCTGTGGAGATTTCCGATCAGGGGTGCGGGATCGCGCCGGAACATCTGGAAAAAATTTTTGAACCCTTTTTTACGACCCGTGCCAAAGGAACGGGCCTGGGGCTGGCTTTTACCGCACAGGTGATCAAGGCCCATGGCGGTCATATTTATGCCCGCAATGGTGCAGAGAAAGGAGCGGTCTTTCGGGTTGAAATACCGGTCAATCACCGTAAGGAATGGCTGACGGAAACAAGAGAGACACTTGAAAATTTTGAAACGGCGGATGAATCCGTTTAACCGGCGGGTCTATTTCCGGAGACAACCTTGGCATACATACTTGTAGTGGATGATGAAGTCCGTATGCGGCAACTCCTTTCCATTATGCTGCAGCGGCGGGGGCATCGGACCGAGCAGGCGGGGGACGGAGTGGAAGCACTGGAAAAGATTACCCATACCCCCTATGACATGATCATCACCGACATGAAAATGCCGAACATGGATGGAATGGCACTTCTGGAAAAAATGAAGGAGAAGCAGCTTTCCTGTCCGGTGGTGTTCATTACAGCCTTTGCCACCATCGAATCTGCAGTTGATGCCATGCGGCAGGGGGCGGTGGATTATATCACCAAACCCTTTGAAGAGGAGCGGATACTGCTCACCGTTGAGCGGACCCTGAACCTGTCCCGGATTCTGTCCGAGAACCGGGCGCTGAAACAGGAACTGAAGCAGATTTCGGATACCGGAGACATGGTTTGTGCTTCGGCCGCCATGAAACGGATTATGGACCTTGCCCTGAAGGTCGCCCGCAGTGATTCCGCAGTACTCATCAGCGGTGAGTCGGGAACGGGCAAGGAGGTGCTGGCAAGGTTCATCCATCGTTCCAGCACATGCGGCGAAGGCCGTTTCGTTCCGGTAAACTGTGCCGCCATATCTGCGGGGCTGGTGGAATCCGAACTGTTCGGCCATGAAAAAGGGGCGTTTACCAGTGCCGATAAAAAGGTCGTCGGCAAATTTGAGTATGCCTCGGGTGGTACCCTTTTTCTGGATGAAATCGGAGACCTGCCGCTGGAGGCGCAGGCCAAGCTGCTGCGGGCACTGCAGGAGAAACGGATTCAGCGGGTCGGCGGCAATGAAGAGATCCCCGTC
>JBEPXL010000383.1:0-4304 GCA_041641935.1 Desulfobacteraceae bacterium
TCATGTTTCCCATCATTGCCACCAGTGCAGCGAAAATACCGGTTCTCCTGCTGTCGTCTACGGTGAGGGTCAGGTCGCCTTCGGATATTCTTTGCGCGATCCCGGCAATAATGGCCGGTTCGCCCCCCACTTGTCTCTGTACATCCCGGGTAACTGTAAACGCAAGGAACAAGCCGATAACCATAGCGACAATGGCACAGGCCGCCACGACCGTCCGGGTCCATGACGCCGTGCGCTGGTTTTCCGTCTTGCGCAGCGTCATCAACGCTTCTTCCTCATTCTCGAAATCAGCCATAATATTGCGGAACTGATCGAAAAAGGTTTTTCCCCGGGCCTGGCCGATCAGATCGGCCATATCGTCCATTGTCCTGGAAAAACCGATCTCGCGGCGCATGGCGATGGCGGGTTCCGTGACGTTACCCATCCATTCCCTGAATGTCTGCTCCATCTCGTCGAGCAGCTTCACCTGGGCCGGGTTGTCGTCAACGGTCTCTTTGAGGGCCATTGTCAACTGGAAAAACCGTTCCCGCCCATTATTGTAAGGCTCTAAAAACGATTCCTGGCCGGCCAGCAAATATCCCCGCATGCCCGTTTCGGTGTCAACGGCAGTGGCGAGTATATCCATCGCCCGGCGGATGACATTGTGCGTATGATCGACCCAGACATCCGCCTCTCTCATGGCTGCGATACTGGCCTGGTAGGCCGCTCGCTCCGCATCGGCCGCTTTCTGCCGTTCCATCATCAGGCCGGATTCGGTATCCTTGAACTCCTGTATCTTCTGCCGAAACTCGTCGATATAGGTTTTCCCTGTCTTCCGGGACACGAAGGCATCGACATCCTCCCGCGTTCTGAATCCGGCGTCCATCTCCCGTCGCAGCGCAATGGCGGGTTCGGATACCTTCTGAATCCAGTTGTTTATGAGTTCCCCGAGGTTTTCCAGACGCCGTACCTGTTGTGGATTGTCGTCAACGAGCGTTTTCAGGGCAAGAAGATGCTCAAAAAAATTTCCCCGGCTCTGATTGTAAGGTTCCAGGAATTCATCCTCGCCGGCCAGCAGAAAGCCCCGCATACCGGTTTCCATATCCGCAGCATGGGCCAGCATCTCATTGGCGTTGGCGATCACTTCAATGGTGTGATCCACCCGGCCGGCGGCTTCGATCAGTTTTGCGGTGCTTTTATTCGCCGCCTCAAACGCTCTTTCTGCCGCCGCCTTGCGTTCCGCTATTAAAGCATCTTCCCGGTCCCTGAACGTCCCGATCTGCAATCTGAAGGCATCGAAGTATTTTTTTCCTTCGCCCTTTCCCACCACTTTCGCCATGTCGTTCATGGTGTCGGCATCGCCGATTTCCCTGCGCAGCGCGATGTTCGGTCCGGCCACGATTTTCTGCCATTCCAGAAGGATTTTCTCCGCATCCTCCAGCCGATCGACCTGCTCTGGATTGTCATTTACAAGTTTTTTCAATATGCTGATCTGTTCAAAGGTCGCTTTTTCACCGGCCTTGTAGGGGTCGAGGAATTCTTCCTTGCCAGCCAGGAGAAAGCCCCGCATGCCCGTTTCCATATCAACGGACGAACCGATGATCTTTGAGGAGTCTCGAATCACAGTATGAGTATGATCCACCCATGCACTGGTTTCCAGAATATCCCCGATGTTCATCAGGCTGATAACGCCGAGCAGCAGCAGTAACGCCAGAGGTACACAAATTCCGGTCATTATCTTTGTTCTTAAACGGATTTTTTCAAAATTCATGTTTTTCTTCTCCTTTCTGCTGAAAATGGCCTGAAGCTGTCCGATTCTTTCTACTACAGAAGAAATCCAATTAGCAATATTTATTTCAAATAGAGAATTACCTGCAGAATTTGTCAACTATACTTATTTTGTATAAGATTATATGCCAGCGAACATGGCGCAGGGGGTGATTTTATAGGACCGGAATGTCGGCCTGACCGCCGGTCCCGACTGAAGAAGGAGACCGGGAAGGGGCGGGCAGGCAACCTGTTTTCCCTTGCACTTCCATCATGCCATCGGATACACTTCAACCACAAAAGGAGAATCCCCATGGACTGGCAATCCGTCTGTGCAGACCCGGCACTGCGGGATCTGCCCTATAAAATTGAACTGAATGAATATGGCAACATCGTGATGAGTCCGGCCTCCAACCGGCATGGCATGATTCAGATGGCTCTGGGAATCCGGATCAGCGGGATGACCGGCAGCGGAAAGATCATCGCCGAATGTGCGGTCCGGACAGATCGACGGGTTTCCGGACCGGATTGACGTATGAATTTCGTGACGGACGAACGCGGCATCGTATTTGACATCAAGAAATACGCCCTCCACGACGGCCCCGGCATCCGGACGACAGTCTTTCTGAAAGGCTGTCCCCTCACCTGCCCCTGGTGTCACAATCCCGAAGGACAGTCCTTCGCGCCGGAGCGGATTACCCGCACAATCAGCACAGCGGACGGAACATCCCGTGAACGGACCGAAATCATCGGCCAGGAAATGACGACCGGCACGGTCATCGCCGAAATTGAAAAGGATGTCCTCTTCTATGACGAATCCGGCGGCGGGGCCACCTTCTCGGGCGGCGAACCGCTGTCCCGGCCCCGGTTTCTGGCCGCTCTGCTTTCCGCCTGCCGGGACCGGGAAATCCATACGGCGGTAGACACCACCGGACATGCTTCTCCGGACGTTTTCGCGGAAATCGCCGCCCTCGCCGATCTGTTCCTGTTTGACCTGAAGATCATGGACCCGGAACAGCATCTCCGGTACACCGGCGTTTCCACTGACGGCATTCTGGAGAATCTCCGGTATCTGGACCGGATCCGGAAACCGGTCACGGTCCGGTTTCCCCTGATTCCGGGAATGACGGATGCGCCGGAAAATGTGGCGGTAATCGCCCGGTTTCTCACCGGTCTGGAGACAATCCGCCATGTAACGGTGCTGCCCTTTCACAATACGGCAAGCGGAAAATACGGCGGACTGGCCATGCAGAACCGTCTGGCGGATGCGCCATCACCGGACCCGGCGGCGGTGGCACAGGTGGTGGACTTTTTTTCATCCCGCGGGCTTCGTGCCGATGCAGGAGGAGAATAAAATGAACGAACGGATTCAACGGCTGAGACAGCAGAGCCTTCAGGCACTGGAACGGATTTCCCACGAGCGGGCGCTTCTGGTCACCCGGTTCTATGAAACCGGTATTGCACAGAAAGTGTCGGTTCCGGTGCAGCGGGCGCTCTGCTTCCAGTATATTATGGACAACAGGCAGCTTTTCATCGGCAGGGGCGAACTGATTGTCGGTGAACGGGGACCGGAACCCAAGGCGACGCCGACCTATCCGGAAATCTGCATCCACAGCATGGCGGATCTGGAGATTATCGACAGCCGGGAAAAGGTCTCTTTTTCGGTTTCGGATGAAATCCGGGAGGTCTACCGGGAGACGGTGATCCCGTTCTGGCAGGGAAAATCAGTACGGGAAAAGATTTTTGCGGAAATGTCCGGAGAATGGAAGGCCGCCTACGAAGCCGGCATCTTTACCGAGTTTCAGGAACAGCGCGCGCCGGGGCATACAGTGCTGGGGGATATCATCTACCGGAAGGGCTTCACGGACCTGAAGGCGGACATCCGGCAGGCACTGGACCAGCTGGATTACGATACGGACAGTGATGCCTTTGACAGACGGCAGCAGCTTCACGCGATGGAGATCGCCGCCGACGCCCTCATCGCCTGTGCCGGACGGTACGCGGTGGCGCTGGAAAAACTGGCCCAAGCGGAAACGGACCCGGACCGGAAAGCGGAACTGGAAACCATGTCGGAAATCTGTCGCCATGTTCCGGCCCATGCGCCCCGGACCTTCTGGGAAGCGCTGCAGTATTACTGGTTTGTCCATGTCGGGGTAATCACGGAACTGAATCCCTGGGACGCCTTCAATCCCGGACGGCTGGACCAGCATCTTTATCCTTTTTACAAAGCGGATATCGAAGCCGGACGGCTGACGCCGGAGCGGGCGAAGGAACTGCTGCAGGCGTTCTGGATCAAGTTCAACAACCACCCGTCCCCGCCCAAGACCGGTGTCACAGCCAAAGAGAGCAACACCTATACCGATTTTGCCCTGATCAACCTGGGCGGCCTCAGAACCGACGGCAGCGACGGCGTCAATGAGCTTACCTATCTGATGCTGGATGTGATCGAGGAGATGCGGCTGCTGCAGCCGAGTTCCATGGTGCAGGTAAGCAAGAAAAACCCGGACCGGTTCCTGAAGCGGGCACTCCGGATCATCAGAACGGGATACGGGCAGCCG
>JBEPXL010000384.1:0-4281 GCA_041641935.1 Desulfobacteraceae bacterium
CGGGGGTAAAGTGCTATATCCGTTATATGGATGATATACTGCTGTTTTCGGACAGCAAACCCGAACTGCACCGGCTGAGAAGTCGGATCGAAACATTCCTGGCGGACCGGCTCAAGCTCTCACTCACAGAAAGAGCGACATACATTGCCCCGGTCATGCAGGGAATCCCTTTCCTGGGGATGCGCATCTTCCCCGGAACCATCCGCCTGAACCACCGAAGCCGGATTCGGTTCCGCCGGAAACTGCGGCAGATCGAGGAGGCATATCGCCTCGGAGACATGGATGAAGATGCGTTTCTTCGGTCCGCCGCCAGTCTCGTGGGCCATGTGCAGCAGGCAGACACCTGGCGGATGCGTCAGAAAATGTTCTTTGATCTCGGATGAAGGGAGAAAAAACGGCGAGAACCGTGTCATGCGCGGCGGCTCCTGGAACAACAACGCGAGGAACTGTCGTTCCGCCAACCGCAACAGGAACACCCCGTCGAACCGCAACAACAACGCCGGCTTCCGTCTCGTGAGTTCACCACCCTCCGCCCGAAGGACGTCGTCTACGGATGCCGCCCCTGTGCAAAGGTGCTGACCAGTTCCCCTCATCCCGTTCCGGGCAGCGCCCGGACAAATACCCCCCGAACCGCCGCGGCTGGTAGGCTCCCCTGGAGTCCGACGGTGGCGGCGGTTCTTTTTTTCTTAACCAGCAGGACAGGGAGAACCCAATGAAAGACGTCATCGTTTTTGAACTGGAAGACGGAACCCCCGTCTATATCGAATCCACAGATCCCATCCAGGGCCGTGGAGTGGAACGCGTCGGCAAAAGCGGAAAAAGGGAAGTGGAAGCCACCAGACGCTTTGCCGATGCCCTGGCCCATATCCGCCCCGCCGCCGAAACCGTCCTCAACACCTTCAGGGAAATGAACCCACCATCCGAAATCGCCCTCGAATTCGGCCTCAAAATGAGCGCCTCCGCCGGGGCCATCTTCACATCCCTCGACAGCGAAGCCACCTTCAAAATCTCCCTCAAATGGACCAACCCCAAAAAAGAAGAATAAATCCGTACCGTGCAACATCCCCCCTCCGGCCCAGATACCGCCCCCAACCCGGCACAGTGAGGGCAGAAGTGGCATGAAATACCGGTGCATCAATAACCTCTCCCGGCCCTGAAAACCATCCCCCCTCCTTCAGGAGGGGGCCAGGGGTGAGGTCCGCATCCCCGAAAAAATGACCCTGCATATTGACATTAAGCCAAAGAATATTTATAAAACCTATTTTTACAAATAAAAAAACAGAACAGTCTATTCAGGCGGGGGGAAACCTCCGCTTGTCCTTTTTATCATCACAGAGAACAGGATACGTCACCAGAAAAGGAGCCGAACAGAAAATGGCAGAAAAAGCAGCAAAAGAAAAACCACTGGAGAAAATGACCGCCAAGGAACTCCGGGAACTGGCCATGACCATGGATAGCATCACCGGAGCCCACGGCATGAATAAGGAAGAACTCATCGACGCCATCCGGGAAGTCCGCGGCATTGAAGTTCCCGAACGGAAAAAAGACGCCTCCGTGCGGGAAATGAAGAAAAAAATCAGGGAACTCAAGGAAAAACGGGAAAAAGCCCTCGAAGAAGACGACGAACGCATGGCCGCGATTCTCCGGAAACGGATCATCCGCCTCAAGAAAAAGACCCGCCGGGCCGCCTGACGCGGAGCGTATCGTGAACGATTCCCCATCAGATACACCGGCCCAGGATCGGCCGGAACAGATTCGGATCGACCCGGCCGCACTCGCCTTCGACATCGACGGCGTGGTCGCCGATACCATGCACCTCTTTATTGAGATCGCCCGGGAAGAACACTGCATCACCGACATCCGGTATGAAGACATCAAATGCTACATGCTCGGTGACTGCCTCGATCTCGATGAAGAGATCATCGAATCGGTGATCCTCAAGCTCCTGGACGGCAGCTACGACCGGAACCTGCAGCCCATCGAAGGCGCGATACCCGTCCTGTCCCGTCTGGCGGAGGTGAGCGCGCCGCTGCAGTTTGTCACGGCCCGCCCCCGGCAGGAGACCATTCAGGTCTGGATGGAGAAATACCTCCCCGTCCCGCCGGAGCAGTTCGACATTGTGGCCACCGGCTCCTTTGAAGCCAAGACCGATGTGCTGCTGGAAAAAGGCGTCCGCTTTTTTGTGGAGGACCGCATCGAAACCTGCTTCCAGATTTATGAAGCCGGGATCACGCCGATCCTCTTCCGGCAGCCCTGGAACCGGCAGCCCCACTCTTTTACGGAGGTGGCCGGCTGGCGGGAACTGGAAGCCATGATCGCGTTCTGATGACGGAGGATCGACCGCTCCGGGAGCATATCGCCGACTACCTCGACGCCCTTTCCTATGAAAAAGGATACGCGCCGAACACCTGCCGGGCCTATCGCCACGACCTGTACGAGTTCCTCGACTACCTGAACCGGACCCTGGAGCGGAGCGATGACCGGCCGGTGCAGACGGTGGAAGTGTCGCCCCTGATGATCCGGGGATTTCTGGGCGTTCTCCACCGGAAAAACAGCAGGAACACGGTCGGCCGGAAGCTCGCCGCGGTGCGGGCGTTTTTCCAGCACATGGTGCAGCAGGGCACGCTGGACGGAAGCCCGGCCGATCTGGTCCAGACACCGAAAAAGGAAAAGACGATCCCGTCCTACCTGTCGGTGGACGACATGTTCCGGCTGCTGGACGCCATCGAGGACGACAGCCTCCTCGGGCTGCGGAACCGGGCGCTCTTCGAGACGCTCTACTCCACCGGTGTCCGGGTGTCGGAACTGGTGGGGCTGAACCGGTTCGATGTGGACGAATCCGAAGGCATGGTCCGGGTCCGGGGAAAGGGGGACCGGGAGCGGATCATTCCCGTCGGCGAAAAAGCCCTCGACGCCGTCCGCAGCTACCGGGACGGGCTGGCCGAAGCCGGGAAGGTTTCCCCCGATGCCGACGGACCGCTGTTTCTGAACCGTGACGGCGGGCGGCTGACGGCACGGTCGGTCCGGCGGATTCTGGACCGGCTGCTGAAAACCTGCGGACTCTTTGTATCGGTCTCCCCCCACGGCATCCGTCATACCTTCGCCAGTCATCTGCTGGACGCCGGGGCGGATCTCCGGGCGCTGCAGGAGCTTCTGGGCCACAAGAATCTTTCGACGACCCAGCGGTATACCCACATCAGCATCGATCAGCTGATGGCGACATACGACAAGGCCCATCCGAGGCGGTGACCCCGGAGAAAGAGGAACAGAAATGAACGGATTTCACGGAACAACCATCCTGGCCGTCCGCCGGAACGGAAAAATCGTCGTGGCCGGAGACGGGCAGGTGACCCTGGGAAACAATGTGGTCAAGCACAGCGCCCGGAAGGTCCGCCGCATCTACAACGACCGGATCATCGTCGGGTTTGCCGGGGCCACGGCCGACGCCCTCAACCTGTCCGAACGGCTGGAGGCGAAACTGGAACGCTACAACGGCAACCTGACCCGCAGCGCCGTGGAACTGGCCCGGGACTGGCGCACCGACAAGTACCTCCGGCGGCTGGAAGCCCTGATGATCGCCGCAGACAGTGAGGTCACCTACGTCATCTCCGGCAACGGGGATGTCATTGAACCGGACGAGGGCTTCGTGGCCATCGGTTCCGGCGGTGTGGCGGCCCATGCGGCGGCGGCGGCCCTGATCCGCCATGCCGACATGGACGCCCGCGCCATTGCCGGGACGGCCATGTCCATCGCGGCCTCCATCTGCATCTATACCAATGAAACGGTGACCATCGAAGAAATGTAGACGTCCGGATACCGCTGTCTCTCTGCTGTCCATTTCCGCCATGACCCGGCACAGCCTTCCTGCTCCGGTCCGGGGACAGACCTATTCCGAAATCCGTAAGGATACACAACAGGTAAAGAAACCCTTATGAATGATCTGAAACCCTCCGAAATCGTCAACGCCCTTGACAAGTACATCATCGGCCAGCACAAGGCCAAGCGGTCCGTCGCCATCGCCCTCCGGAACCGGTGGCGGCGGCAGCAGCTTGCGCCGGATCTCCGGGACGAAATCGCTCCGAAAAACATTATCCTGATCGGTCCCACCGGTGTCGGAAAGACGGAAATTTCCCGCAGGCTTTCCAAACTGACCGACTCTCCCTTCAACAAGGTGGAAGCTTCCAAGTTCACCGAAGTCGGCTATGTGGGCCGGGATGTGGAGTCGATGGTCCGGGATCTGGTGGAACTGACGGTCAACATGCTCAAGCTCCGGGAACAGGA
>JBEPXL010000385.1:0-4276 GCA_041641935.1 Desulfobacteraceae bacterium
CCCATGACATTGGCCCCGACGATCTTTTCGCCGCTGATGTGGCAGACAGCGATCTGACGATTCCGGTCCACCTGCACCTCCCGGATCCGGACCGTTACCGAGGCAGTGGCTCTGGCTTTGTACCGTTTCACATTCAGGGAAAGGAGAATATTGTCCTCCGTGCAGGTGATGGATTCCAGTCGCACGGATTCTTCCTGTTCGGCAAGCTGCTCCCGGATTTTCTGCTCGAGTACGGACTGGGGTATGAGCAGTTCGCCATGCCGGATCAACTCCCACCGCAGGTTTGCCTGAAGCATCTCCCGGATCGGAGAGCCCTCTTCCATTACGCCGGCGGTGAGCGCCTTTCCGGCTTCAATTCCTTGCTGGATTGCGTTTATCCATCTCATCAGGGTCATTTCCTTTCTGTTTCGGACCGCGCGCTGAAGGCCCGGATGGTATCGATCAGATCCTGGGACGGTCCGCCTTTGGTGAGATAGGCCACCGCCCCCGCATTGCGCATGTCCGCCGCAACATTTTCATCGATATGCATGGACAGGCCGATCACATTGACGTCCGGATACCGGTTCCGGATGATGCCGGTTGCTTCCACACCGTTCATGCCGGGCAGATTCACGTCCATCAGAACGATATCCGGTCGCAGTTCTCCGGCCAGTGCAATGGCGCTTTCCCCTTTTTCCGCCTCGCCGACGATTTCGATATCCGGTTCCGACTGCAGCAGCCCGGCGAGTCCTTCCCGCAGTATCGGGTGGTCATCCACAATCAGAACCTGGATGGTGTCCCGCATGTCATGAACCGACAGGATCGATTCCTCCGCCGGGTCGGTCTCTTCCCATCTGTCCCGCTCCGGGGGCGCCGCCGGTTCCCCGGCAGGCGCGGTCAGTGTCACCCTCGTTCCGTGTCCCGGTGCGCTTTCAATACGGATGGACCCGCCGAGATGGGCCAGCCGGTGCTGGATACTGAAGAGGCCGAAGGTGGTATCTTCGACGGAACGTTCCTTGAGGGTTTTCACGTCAAATCCGCCCCCCGTGTCTTCCACAACAATTTCCACCTGATCTCCCTGACGCTGCATGGCGACACTGGCTTCCCGGACATTGGCGTGCTTGAGGATATTGAACAGCAGTTCCCGAACACATTCAAAGAGGAAGAAGCGCATCTCTTCCGCAGCCGGCTCTGCATCGTGACCGGCATCGAGCCGGACGGTAAACTGGTTCTTTTCGGACATCCGCCTCACCAGCCAGTGAAGTCCGCCGGTAAGACCGGCTTCATGGAGTACCGGCGGGCTCAGTTCAACCGTCAGGGACCGGCACGCCTCAATGGCCTCTTTCAGCATGGAATCAATCCCCTGCATGATGGACCGGGTCATGTCGGAACGGGGATTCCGCCGGGCCCATTCCAGCTGCATCCGCGCCGCGACCAGAATCTGCTGGATGTGATCATGAAGGATGCCTGCCAGACGCTTGCGCTCCCGCTGTTCGACCTGCCCCAGTTCCGCTGCCAGAGCGCGCAGCTGGTCGGCCAGCTGCTGCACCTCTGCGGTACGTCCGGCCACCCGTTGCTCCAGGCTCTGGTTGAGTGCCTTCAGCTGCTCCCGGCTCTCCCACAGGGCGGCCTGGGCTCTGTATCGTTGCGTAACATCCCGCAGCGTCACAATCGCCAGCACCATACGGCCCTCCCGGTCGTGGACAGGGGTTCCGCCGTAGGAACCGATCCATGTTTCTCCCGTATCCACACGACGTACCTTTACATCATAGAGCGCAAATGTCTCCCCCCGCAGTACCCGCCCGATGGGCCAGTCTTCTGTTGTCAGTTCCCGTCCGTCAAGATCGTACAGAACAAATATCTCCGACAGTTCCGCCAGATTTCCGGGCAGCATTTTCACATCTTCAAACCCGTGGATATCGAGGGCCGCCCGGTTCATTTCCAGAAGCTGTCCGTCCGGGTCAAAAATGACAAGACCTTCGGTCATCTGGTTGATCAGGGCGTTCATCTGGGCCAGATGACGATCCCTTTCTTCCGATGCACGGCGCAGGGCCGCATCCGCCTGCAGGGCGTCCGAGATGTCACGCAGAATGGTAATCCGCACCGTCCGTTCATGGATCGGGATGACTTTGGTCCGCATTTCCACCGGAATACGGCTGCCGTCTTTCCGGATCATCTCATGATTCCGGACGGTTTCTTCTCCGTCCCGGATTTCTTCCAGCAGACTGTCCCGGCTCTCCGGCGGCATCAGTTCCAGAAAGGGCTGCCCTGTCAATTCCGTCCGTTCATATCCCAGCAGACGGAAAATCTGATGATTGCAATCGGTTATACGGCCTTCTTCGCTGAGAATCACGCCTTCGAAACAGGCATCGAAGAGAATCCGGAACCGGTCCTCGCTTTCCTGCAGAAGAACTTCCGAGGACAGTTTTACAATTCCATCCGCACCAGCCGAAGTCAGATTCTCGGGCGATTCTTTCGCTGATGGTGTTTCAGGTGTATGGTTCCGGTTGCCGTCGTCTGTGTTCAAAGCGATTTGTCCCTTCCGGTATCTCCGGCATCAGATTAGCCGATACCCGTAACGCATAAATCGATATTTCTCCTTGATTATGATGAAGGTATTTGATTGTATAAATATAGTCCCCGTTCCCCGTGAAAATCAAGGCCATTGGTCATGAATCGTACTTCTGCCGGAGAAATATACATAGATTCCTGCAGGACAGACGGTTTGGAAAAGGAGGAAGCATATGAGTACCCGGAAAAAGGATCTTATGGAACTGCTGGAAAATCCGGTAAAAATTCAGGTGGATGATGTGGAAACAAATTTTATCTCGGAAACAGACTTTGTTACAGCAAAGAACGAGGCAAAGCAAAAGGCGAAACAATTCTGCGACGATCCGATGCTTCTTTCCTGGAAGCACGGACCGACCGGAGATTATTACCCCAAGGTGGAATGCGGCAGCAGTGACAAACCGGCCTGGATCGTTTTCGCCGAATCCCGGGGCGGCGATCTGGTCATCGACGTGAATGACGGGGAGTATACCTTTATCTTTCTCTCTCTGCCGGAAAAAACAGCCTGACCCCGTCGCGACAGGACAATCCGCAGCAGCAGAGATGCGTCCCTGCCCCCGGCTGACATCCGCCGGCACAGGAAGATGGAGGAACATTTTCTCCGGCAGGCCGTTTGCTGATGGATTTTTTTATGGACATCCACAAAATGATTGCTAATTTTCAGCGGAACGGATAAAAGAGACAGGATTAAATCTGGCGAAGCAAATACAGAAAGCCGCCCGGTGCATCTTCCCGGTGCGGCTTTTTTCTTGATACAGACATGCGGAAAGAGATTGCCGCGGGGCATTTTCTGTCACCGGCGCGGTTTCTGTGTGCCGTCCTCCCTCCGGCCCCGGAACAGACTTTTCCGGCAACGCTGTCGATACAATCATCACAAATGACCGCGATCGTAACCGTATTGCGGCAGAACAGTGAAAGAACAGGAATGACATTTTCAAGTCTAGGATTAAAACAGGAACTTCTCGGCGCCATCGCAGCGATCGGCTTTCAGCACCCGACACCGATTCAGGCACAGGCGATTTCTGAAATCATCAATGGCGATACCGATCTGATCGGACTGGCCCAGACCGGTACGGGAAAAACGGCGGCATTCGGTCTGCCCATGCTCCACCTGATCGACTTCAATCTGCCCGAGACACAGGGGCTGATTCTCTGTCCCACCCGTGAACTGTGTCTGCAGATTACCGGTGATCTGAACCAGTATGC
Organism: Desulfobacteraceae bacterium; assembly: GCA_041641935.1. Taxonomy (GTDB): domain Bacteria; phylum Desulfobacterota; class Desulfobacteria; order Desulfobacterales; family Desulfococcaceae; genus JBEPXL01. Next base: position 3,754 of record JBEPXL010000385.1, read on the forward strand.
CGCTCATTTCAAGCGGGCGGGTATCGTTGCCGTCTACGGCGGAGCGAGTATTCCCGACCAGATCCGGAAAATCAGAAAAGGCGCCCAGATCATCGTGGCGACGCCGGGACGACTGATCGACCTGATGCAGCGGAAAGCGGTGCGGCTGCACAATGTACGGTATGTGGTACTCGACGAGGCCGACGAGATGCTCAACATGGGATTTCAGGAAGATATTGACGATATCCTGAAGCAGACGCCGGTCCGGAAGCATGTATGGCTTTTTTCGGCAACCATGCCGAAAGCAGCCGTACAGATTGCGGACAACTACATGAACGCCCCCGTGGAAATCACCATCGGAGGACGCAACAAAGGGGCGGAAAATATTGCCCACACCTGCCATGTCATCAGGGAAAAAGACCGGTATACCGCCCTGAAGCGGATTGTCGATTATGTCCCGGATTTCTTCGGACTGATCTTCTGCCGCACCCGCGAGGAAACCCGGCAGGTGGCGGAAAAGCTGGTAAAGGACGGCTACAATGCC
>JBEPXL010000386.1:0-4270 GCA_041641935.1 Desulfobacteraceae bacterium
CATCCAGGTGATGCTGTCGAGTTTGTTGGATTCGTCTTTCTTGAACGGAATATTGTTTTCGGAAAAACAGGCAACCATGCAGGCCCCGCACCCGGTACACTTGTCCAGGTTGATGACCATGCCGTACCGTTTGACATCCTTGTGCGCCCGACCCTCCTTGTGCGCATCTTCCGGATGCGCCTGGCCTTTCTTTTCCTGTTCCTTGTGATCTTGTTCTTTCTTCATCAGAGATCCTCATCTCAGTTATCGGTTTTCAGTGAATCCTGCTTACCGGAGCAGAACAGACGGATGAAACGGCCCCGCTCTGCAGGCAGGGCCACAGGTCACTGAATCAGGCGACGGTCAGTTTTGCCCGGATTCCATAGGCAGCATCAAAACCGGAGATCGGATCTTCCACCGGCCCGATGAGCCGGTTGACATTGACCCCTTTACCGGCCATGTACATATTCGTGTCGGCATGCCCGAGCCCTCTGGCAATGGCGATCACACCGGGCTTGACGCCTTCGAATACATGGATGCGGACTTTGGCTTTCCCTTTGGGCGTTTCCAGAACGGCACGGGAACCTTCTTCCAGCCCGGCCTTCCCCGCCGTCTTGGGATTTACATGAACGAATATATCCTTGTCCCTCAGGATGGTATCTTCGACCGTTTTCATCATAAAGGGAGGATCACTGATGGGGCCGCCGGTCAGGCGCATGCTGTCGTAGGGAACCAGTACTAACGGATAGGTTCCGCTGTCCCCTTCCAGGCTGACATGATGGAAGCCGCTGCCGCTTTCGCCGTACCGGCAGGCTTCGGACATGAAGACAAACTTCTTTCCGGATTCCTCGAAGGCGTCTTCCCAGGGATGGGGCGCATAGGTTTCATTGGCGATGAAGCCTTCTTCCTCCATGCTTCTCCAGTACCGGCCACCCAGGGTTTCCCGGAGGCATGCCTCATAATTCTCCCAGGGGAAGGCATCGGCCATGGGGGCGCCGACCTTTCCGGCCAGCTGCATCAGGGTATCGCCGACATGACGGGTGTTGTACAGCGGCTGAACCACCGGCCGGGACAGACCGATCATCGGCTGGTTCATGGCCGGCGGGGCGGGAATGTCTTCATACCGCTCCAGATGCGCGTGGTTGGGCAGCACATAGTCGGCCATCAGGGCCGTTTCATCCATGTAGGGCGAGAAGCTGACAATGCAGGGAATCTTTTCGAGGGCCGCCCGGACCTTGTCGGTATCCGGCAGGGTATAGGCCGGATTGGCCTCTGCGACGAACAGGATTTCCACAGGGCACTTTTCGGCGGCATTGATCACCGACGGCAGCCGGCTGACCAGGTTCCGGCTGTGGGGGAACTGTTCCCCCCCTGCGCCGTCCACGCGTGTGGTGGCCATGCCTTTCTCCGCCGTGCTGTCGAGACCCGGCTTGTTCCACTTGATATAATCGGGCTTCATCATGGCCCAGACGCCACCCTTCCGGTTGACGCTGCCCACCAGGGCATTGAGTGCGTGAACCGCGATGACGTCGTGGATGCTGCCGGGAGTCAGACCGGCATTCCGGCCGCCGATGGCCAGCGGACTGATCGCACCGGCGAACTCACGGGCCACACGGGCAATGACATTGCTGCTGACGCCGGTGACGCGGGAGACATACCGGGGACTGTACTCTTCCAGTATGATCGATTTGAATCCCTTCTGCGTGGTGCCCCCGTCATCCTCCCAGTCTTCAAAACCGGTGGCGTATTTCGTGACGAACTCTTCATTGTAGAGGGATTCCTTGATGATGACATGGGCCAGTCCCAGTGCCAGAACGGCTTCGGTTCCGGGCTCGACGGGAATCCAGTGATCGGCCTTGGCGGCGGTGTTGGAGAGCCGTGAGTCGAACTGGATCAGGGGAACTTTCTTCTCTTTCCAGAGGCTGTGGGCCTTGAACATCCGGACCGGCGTACCCCATCCTTCAATGATGCCGCTGCCGAAACTCAGCACATAGCTGGCGTGCTCCGCATCGACGCCGACCATATAGTCGTCGACCCCGTGCATCAGCTTGAGGGCGACTTCATAGGCATCGAAATAGGTTGGGGTATACATGAAATTGGGGGAACCGTAGGCGGTCAGAAACCGTTCAAAAAGCGCCGGAACTGTTCCGGTATCCCGGTCGATGATGCAGCTGAGGGCTTCGGGTCTTCCCTGGGAGCGGACATCGGACAGTTTCCGGGAGACTTCCGTCAGCGCCTGTTCCCAGGTGATTTTTTCCCATCTGCCCTCGCCCCGGTTGCCGACCCGCTTGAGCGGGCTCTGAATCCGGGTGGGACCGTAGAGCAGCTGGATGTTCGACAGACAGAGGGGGCAGACACTGCCGTCATTGGCCGGATATCCCGGCAGACCTTCGACCTTGATGGCCCGGTCTTCCACCTTGCGTACCGCCATGCCGCATCCGCCCCTGCAGACGCCGCTGACTGATTTCACATAGGAAATTTCACCGTCTTCAGGGACCGGTGTCCACGGCCACATCTGCGTCCAGATGGAGAGATCATCCGTCAGCTTCCAGGGCAGTGGGGACAGTACCGTTCCCGCAGCGGCACCAATCCCGAGCGATAAGAAACTTCTTCTATCTATTTTCATCGGTACTCCTCTCATCCCTCCGGTTACTTATGACAGACAAAACAGGCGCCTTTTTCGGTCTGGACACTTGACTGCTTCACACCCTGCTTGACATGGCATTCAGAACAGTCATCCATTTTCATCCGGTCCCAGGTATTCTTCTTGATGCCTGCTATATTCTTCCCCCAGATGTCCCGGCTGTAGCCGGTAATCCGGTTTTCCTCATAGTCTTTCAGGCTGGTCGATTCGCCGATGTGCCCGTGGCAGGTGACACAGTCCATCCCGGCCGACTTGACATGGGCGGCATGGGAGAAGAAGACACAGTCCGGCTGGCGGGAATAGACCAGCCAGGGAACCTCCCGTTCGGGAATGACATACTCTTCATAGAAGATGATTTCATCTTCGGTGTCTCCCATCAGGTCGGCATGGCATTCGATGCACTGGGCCAGTTTCGGAACGCCCGCATAACTTCAGTCCTCCCGGAAGAAATGGCAGCTTTCGCATCCCTCACCCACCAGATCATTGTGCAGTGCGTGGTTAAAGTCAAAGGGCTGCTGTTTTTTGGAGTAGAGCAATTTCGGGAAAATGATCCACCCGAAGATCAGGCTCGCGGTCAACCCGATAATAAAAAACAGCATGGCGAACCCGCCACCGTCGGAAACCTCTTTCCTTTTTTCCTCTAATGCACTCATGAACTCTCCGTCAACGTGTAGTTAATGACTTCTCACCAGACGCAACCTATAGCCGATTGGTAAATTTATTTCCCTCGATTTGGGCGCACAGGGCAAAATAACTGTGGCCCTGTGTACCTTAATGATTTCGCATTTGTCAAGGGGAAATCACTGAGCGCCGTAGCTGTGGAGCCCGGGCAGCAGATTGACGCCGAAGTAGGTGAACAATACCGCCATGAACCCCACAATGGAAATATAGGCAATTCGTTTACCATGCCAGCCGCGCATCAGCCGGGCATGGAGCAGGGTGGCATAGATAAACCAGGTAATCAGCGACCAGGTCTCCTTGGGATCCCAGCCCCAGTAGCGCCCCCAGGCCGAGTAGGCCCAGACCGCGCCGGTGATGATCCCCACCGAGAGAAACAGAAACCCGAACTGGACCATCTTGTGGGTCAGATCATCGAGAATATCCACTGCGGGCAGCCGCCCGATCATGGCGCCGCCGGTGCTGTCCCGCCGTTTCATCAGATACATGATACTGATGCCGAAGGCAACGGCAAAGCCGGCATAGCCGAGAAAGCAGGTAATGACGTGGGCGATCAGCCAGTTGCTTTTGAGGGCCGGAATCAGGGGCTGAATCCGGTCACTGATATTGGGGGAAAGGGAGGCATAGGCCATGGCCAGAAAGGCCAGGGGCATGACAAAGGCGCCGATGATCCGGATTTTGTACCGGTATTCGACAAACAGATAGATCAGTACAATACAGCAGGCAAAAAAGACAAGGGATTCGTACAGATTGGAAAGCGGCGCATGTCCGTACCCGAGTTGATAGGTTTCCACCCAGCGCAGCAGAAAACCGGCGATGTTGCCGACGACGCCCAGGATGGCGGTCCATAATCCGGCCTTGTTCAGCACATCTTTCCTGAAGATCCAGGCACTGATGTAGAGTACCGCCGACAGGCAGTATATATAGGTTACAATGGACAGAAGGAGGGAACTGTTCACGATGGTTTAC
>JBEPXL010000387.1:0-4267 GCA_041641935.1 Desulfobacteraceae bacterium
TGATCGTCATTATGACATCCAACGCCGGGGCCCGGGAAATGAGTGCCCAGACCATCGGTTTCGGTGATCCGGCAAAGGACGTGAAGAGCAAGGGGCAGAAGGCCATCGAGAAGCTCTTCAGCCCTGAATTCCGGAACCGTCTGGACGCGATCATCAACTTCAATTCCCTGGACCAGAAGATCATGGAAAAGGTCGTGGACAAGTTCCTCAACGAACTGAACCTGCAGCTTTCGCCCAAGAAGGTGGAACTGACCATTTCGGAAGCGGCACGGACCTGGCTGGCCCGGAAGGGATACGATCCGAGCTACGGCGCTCGGCCCCTCCGGCGTCTGATCCAGGCGAAAATCAAGGATCAGCTCTCCGATGCCATTCTGTTCGGTGAACTGGAAAAAGGCGGAACCGTCTTTGTGGATGTCGGAGAGGACAGGGAGGCACTGACGTTCCGGTTCAATGAAGAGGGGGCGCTGAAGCAGAAATAGAAACCCATGCCGATATTTGAACTGAGCAACGTGATGGGATTTCCGCCACCCTATCTGGCCGAACGGGAAGGGCTGCTGGCCATTGGAGGCGATCTGAGCGAAGAGCGCCTCCTGCTGGCCTACCGGATGGGGATTTTTCCCTGGTATGCCGAGGATGATCCGATTATCTGGTGGTCCCCCGATCCCCGGATGATTCTCTACCCGAAGGAACTGAAGGTGTCCCGGAGTCTGAAGCGGCTGATCCGGAAGGGACGCCTTCAGGTTACGATGGACCAGGCCTTTGAAGAGGTGATCACTGCCTGCGCCCGGGTCCGGACCGATGCGGGGGAGAGAACCTGGCTGGTGGAAGAGATGATTGAAGCCTACTGTGACCTTCACCGGAGTGGCTTTGCCCATTCGGTGGAAACCTGGGAAGGAGACCGGCTGGTGGGCGGGCTGTACGGGGTTTCCCTGGGGCGGAGTTTCTTCGGGGAATCGATGTTTGCCCGGGTGAGCAATGCCTCCAAGGTGGCCTTTGTCGGCCTTGTCCGTCAACTGGAGCGGTGGAATTTTGACATGATCGACTGTCAGGTCAAAACCGACCATCTGCTGCGGTTCGGGGCCCGGGAAGTGGCCCGGCGTATTTTTCTGGCGAGACTGAATCTTTCCCTGAAGCACCCGAACCGGCGGGGAAAATGGCGGTTCGATCTCAATGACGCGGAACTGGTGCAGGCCAACCCGCAGGAGACCCAAGTATCATGACCGATGACTGTCTTTTCTGCAAAATTGCAGGCGGAGAAACCGATACCGAATTTCTGTATGAAAACGAGCGACTGGTGGTCTTCCGGGATATTAAACCGGCGGCGCCGGTCCACCTGCTGATCGTCCCGAAGCGCCACATCCGGAGCATCAATGACGTCACCGATGCCGACGGCGATATTCTGGCCGAAATGGTGACGGTGGCACGGGATATGGCAAAGCAGGAGGGAATCGCCGATGCCGGATACAAACTGCTCTACAATGTGGAAAAGGGCGGCGGACAGGTGATTTTCCACCTCCACAAGCACCTGATCGGGGGATGGAAACGGTAATGACACAGCTTGCCCCCGTATTCGAGAAGACCTACCGGGACTATCTGGAACAGGTGGGCCGGATCGATCTGAAAAAACGGGCCCCACGACTGGGCATTGAAGTGACCGGAAACGGCGTGGCCCGTATTCCCTTTTTCGGCACCCTGTACCGGGTCTCCGCCGGCGGCGTGGCGGACCCGTCGGGAAAGAAACCGACCCATGCCGTCTGCGTCGCCCTCTGCCGGTATCTGCTGCTCTGCCCGGACGAGGCGCCCCGGCAGACCGGATGGGTCACCTTCAAGGATTTCCGGGATGCGGCGCCCTATGCCGGGGCCTTTACCCGCAACACCGAAGAGGGGATCGCCCGGCATTTTTCGGGACGGTTGAACGAACTGGAAACGGCGGCGGACACCCTCGGCGGATATCCGCCCGCGATGGAACTTTCCCACGATCTGACACGGGTCTTCGATGCCCTGCCGAAGATGCCCGTCCTGCTGGCCTTCAACGATGCCGATGACATGTTTCCCGCCCAGAGTACGGTGCTGTTTGAACAGCGGGCGGAGGCGTATCTCGATATGGAGTGTCTGGCCATTGTGGGATGGCTTCTCTACGAGCGGCTCCGGCAGGCAGACGGCGCTACGGATGAACTGCTTCCCTGAACCGGACAGACACGGACGGCGGAACAGGAAAAGGAATGTGGCCGGAAAGGTCATGATTCCTTTTCTCGTCTGTCTCCTGTGCCTTGTCCTTCTCCTCTCCTGCGGAAAAAAGGAGACCTCTCCGGTATCCTCCAATTATCCCGAAAGTTTCTCTTTCTTCTCCATCGGGGCCAACACCATTCTGACCGAACGGCTTCTCGATTCACTGGAATCCCAGCTGGGGGACGAGGCCGTCGCCACCCGCAACGTCATCAACCTGGAGATCAACGAAGAAGGCTTTCTGCAGGAGTTTTTCCCCCGCCTCGACACCCTCAACCGGCAGCTCAACAGCAGTGCCGGAGAACGGGTGGAGCACAACACCATCCAGTTGTCCTACCGGTATATGGAACGGCGGAACCCCCCCTTCGACTTTGCAGAGATTCTCTTTTCCGGCATCACCCGAAAGCCGCTGCGGATGCGGATCCTGTCCCGCAGGGACGGTCCCGACATACTGGATGCCCTTCGGGAGAAATACGGCGATGCCCGTGTCATTGACTGGGGCGGCCCCATTGAGGAGACCCATTACTGGGAGAAAAACGGTGACCTGCTGGTCTTTTCGATTCTGCCCGACCAGTTCGATGAACCCCGGTACGAGATTCATATCTTCTATGTCAACAGCCTGGAAGAGCTGGTCGACCGGGAGGCGAAACAGGAACTCCGGCAGGAAAAAACCGAAGAAAACGCATTGAAAAATGTCTTCTGACCGAAAGGGGAAAAGGATGACGGATCCGGTACGTGTTCATCTCTATTCACTCAGCACCTGCTACCACTGCAAGGAAATTCGCAAAATGCTGAAACGCTACGGGATTCCCCATACAGCGGTGGAAGTGGATCATCTGGAAAACGGGGAACGGGATGCGGTGCTGGAGAAGATGAAGGCGCTGCATCCGGAAATCCTGTTCCCGACCCTCGTCATCGATGATCATGTGATTTCCGGGTACAGGTCCGGAGAGATTATCCACACCCTGGAGGAAAAGAATATCTTCAAACGGAGCCTGTCCCAGCGGATCATCTCCAAAATTACGGGAGAGATCTGAGTGGGAAACCGCAGATATGGTTTCCTTGCCGTGGGAGCAGGGCTGGCGGTCGCCCAGATCATTGCCGCCCTTCAGGTCCGGCTGTCCGGCAGCCGGTATTACCGGAAAATTGCCGCCGTTCAGGAGGGCGGCTACCTTACCGTTCCGGACCTCCGGGTGGCGGAAACCCTCAACGACATTGGTCCGGCCTTTTTCGGCGGGCTTTTTTTTTCCCTCACCGTCGGCCTCAGTCTCGCACTGGCCGGATTCGGGGCGGCATGGGCCTGGGACCGGATCTTTCACCGGGAACGCAAGTCACTGACGCCGGTGATGCTCCTCTGGCTCGGCATTCTCCTGTTCGCCCTCAACGGCCATTTTCTGCCTTTTGTGATCGCCTATGTCGTTCTTGTGCCGCTGGTAGCCTTCTGGCTGACATGCCGCTTTATGCCGCAAGCCTCGGCAGGGGAGGAGAGCAGCCGGGCGGCCCGGAAACGGATTGCCGTGCATCTGATCGCCCTGGTGCTGCTGATCGTCGCCGGCGTTCAGCGCGGGGATGTCGGCGGTTATGTCGCCATCCGGGACCACCTGTTTCTGACCAATCCGGCCGGGCGTGCCATCAATAACTTCTATTACCGCTATACCCTCTATCCGGCCCAGGTGTTCAAATCCCTTTCCCAGGACCAGATCCGGTCCGCCCATCTCAGCGGATTTGCGGATACGTCCCCCACAGCCAACCGGCTGCGGCGCACCCTCAACCGGTATGATTATCTGGTCATCGATGCGCCGGAAGCGGCGGATGTCACCATCGCAAAGGAGGGAGAGCAGTGGACCCTGCTGCACCGGGGAGAACCGGTCCTGCAGACCGATGCCCGGGAATTTTTTTCCCGCACCCGGGATATCCTGAAGCAGTTTTCCCGGAAGACGGACCCGTATGCGGGATTCCGCCAGTTTACCTTTCTGTCCCTTCTGCTGGTGACGGCCATCACCATTTATCTGATTCTCTGCCTCCCGTTCCGGCTGATGAC